>JAAZGQ010000142.1 GCA_012511135.1 Bacteroidales bacterium
AAAAATAAAATCGCCCGGCGTTCGAAGGGCCTTCCTTCCAAAGGAAAAAGCCCGGTTAATGTCGGACAATAAAACGGCCGGAAACAGCTGCGGATTTTTAGCGAATCCCCCAGACCACGTTGTCGCGGGGATTTTGTTGCTGCTCATACTTGAGGTCCTGCAGCATGCCCGACTTGACCCGGATGGAAAAATTATAGGATTTGAAACGGCCTACGGGAATAAAGCTGGCCGACATTTGCCAGCAATGCAGGTCGCGCGTCACGGTACAGTTTACTGTGGACAATTGTTTGGTGTTGAAGTTGTAACTGCTGCCCAGGGTAAATTTCCATTTATCGGTAAGCGAGAGGTTGCCGTTGAAACTCAGGTTATGCATCAGCCTCATGTCGTATTCCAGTCGTTCTTTGTTGAAGCCCGCGCGGGCATAACGCAAAGTATAACTCAGACTGACATTCCAGGGCATTTTGAAGGGCTGATACAGGGCGGCTTCGGGATCCGGAATAGGCTCGGGTTCGTCAGAAGCATCGGTCTCATCGCCCGGACCGGAAAGATCATCGCCCGGGCCACTCAAGTCGCCTCCGGAACCGGATAAACCTCCTCCCCCTTTGCCTTTTTTGTCTTTTTCTTTCTTTTTGAAAGTATCGTTGTTGATGGAATACGAAAAAGAAGTACCCGTACCCACCAAACGGCCGGGAATGCCGTATTTTTCGAACTGGGTGACGTTGACCCGCACCGGGTTGCCGGCACTGTTCAGAATGTAAGTATAGGGATCGAAAGAACCGCTCAGGTTCAGGGTGTACAAATCGCCAAACTTGATGCGGATGTTGGCCGAAATATTACTCCAGTTCAGGCTGTCGGCCGCCATGTTGTAGGAAGTGCCAAAAGAGAAATTATCGATGAGGCTGACTTTTTTGAATTGATTGACCGTGTCCTTATCATCCCGGACCTTCATCTCGAGGTTGTTAGCCACGTTAAAACTGACAGTTCCCGATTTGCCTCTGCCCGGCGTGCCGTACAAAGAATTCTGGTAACGCGAATAGGTATGAGTCTTTTCGTTTCCGTTAACATCCATGTAGTTGAGGGTTTCGTAATAGCCGTATTGCGACTCGCCAAAATCGGGGCGGTAGCTAAGCGAAACGCTGGGGGTGAATACATGACGGATGGTATTGACCTTGGTACCGAATAATTGAGGCAGGGGTTGAAAAAAGCCGTAAAGCTTGGTGGATGCACTGACGCTGGCCGAATAATCCCAAACCCGGTTAAACCCCCAGACCGTATCGGTAACCAGTTGATCCAGGCCCGGGTCGTAAAATTTGTCTATGGAGCTGGTGTACCAGCGTTCGGTATAGGAAAACGAAGGAGTGATATTGATGTAATTCAACACATTAAAGGTGGCTGCGATGGGAATGCTGTGCCGCATACCGTTGCGCCAGTCGCGAACGAGCGATTTTTTGAAGAAATCGTATTCTTTGACTTCGCTAATGCTGTTGGCCAGCGATCCGGTATAACTCATGCTGATTTTTTCGTAAAAACGCTCCCTGCCCACGGGATTCTTGCGTTTAAAGGGATAAAAACGCGAAACACTGGCCGTCAGGTTGGGCAGCGAAACGGTCAGCACCGAGTCTTTGCTGCGCTGCGAAACACTCATGCTGGCACTCAGTGTGAGCGGGAAATTGGGAAAGCGCTGCGTCAGGTTGACACTGGAGCTTTTGGTGTTGGTCGAAAAAACTTCGGGATTATAATACGAAGCAATGTCGTTGCGGCTGTAACCGCTGGTAGCAAAATTGACGCTGGCCGAAAAACTGCGGAAGGGATTGGCTTTGGGATCCTGCGAGTGGCTCCAGGTGAGGCTCAGGTTTTGGGACTGGGCATAATCGGGCAGGTTTTTTTCGCTGGTAACACTCACCAGATAGGAGGCATTGAGAGCTCCCGAGAACTTATATCGTTTGCGGTAATTGGTTCTGAGCCGGGCTCCCCAGGATCCTTTGGAGTAGAGCTCGCCTGTGAGGGCCAAATCGAGGTAATCGCTGATAGCAAAATAGTACCCTCCGTCTTTGAGGTAAAAGCCCCGGGAAAGTTCGTCGCCGTAGGTGGGTGTGATAATACCCGAAGAATAAGATTCGGTAAAAGGGAAAAAGCCAAAAGGAATAAACAGGGGCAAATGAACGTCTTCGACCACCAGATGGGCCGGGCCGGCCACAATATTTTTTTTGGGACGTACCTTGGCCTTACTCAGCTGCAGATAAAAGTGAGGATGATCGTGGTCTTCGCAGGTGGTGTATTTTCCGTCGACCATGTAAAGGGCATCGTCTTCCATCTTTTTAGTCAGACCGCTTACAACATAACCTTCTCCCTGCTGGGTAACCACCTGGCTTATGATACCCCGCCGGGTGTTGAAATTGTATTTGAGGTTTTTGGAAACGTATTCGCCGCTGGCATCTTTGAAAACCGGATCTCCCGTTACTGTTCCGGTTGAATCTTCTACTCCGCTGGCGTAGATCAGGCTGCTGTCCATACCCATTTGAATATAGTCGGCTTCTAGATTAAGGTCGTCGTAAATAACCTGCCCCTGCTTGTACAAGCGTCCCATGCCGGCGCCTTCGAAAATCAGGGAGTCTTCGGCCTGGTATTCGACAACGGTGCTGATGCCTTCCAGGCCGGAGTCGGTTTTTTCGTCTTCGGCAGCCAAAGTGTCGGGGCCGGCTTGCAGGCTGTCTGCCGCGAACGGGCTTTCGGACAAGGTCCTTATGCTGTCGCCCTGATCTGAGAGGCCTTCAGCGCTTGTGTTCGCCGTAGATTCGCTGAGGGAATTGCTCAGACTGTCGGGAAGCAAGCTTCTTTCTGTGGGAGGAGCGCTTTTGAGGGAATCCTTTTGGATGGTTTTGCTGAATGCGGACTGAGCCTGGATTGTCTGGAGAGCAGAAGTCGAATATAATAAGAGTATCAGCAGTAAAAACCTGGACAAAGAGCCAAAAAAGCCTCCGCAGAATCTGCTTTTGGGCCGGGCCGCATTTAAGTACCGAACGGGATTCTTGAGCTGCTTCAATGTAATTGACTTAAAATCAGGTTGTACATCCATCATACTACCCAGGGATCAAAGGGACAAAAGTACGCAAATCCGGCGGATTACAGAAAGCTCTTGCACCAAAAATCGAAACGCTCCAGGCTTTCGGGGCCAAATCGTTCCAGTTTGCGCCTGGCCTGGTCGGTGCTGCGTTCCTTTTGCAAGTTGGTTTTGGAAAAAAACTTATCGGTAAAACAGATCAACTGCTCCTCGATACTAACAGGTATCATATCGCGATGCGGCAGGGGTAATTGCTTTTCTATTATCTCCTGCAGGCTGATGCCTGTGCCCGTATGCCTTTCGCAAACCAGGGCGTGCCGCTCGTAACCCTCAGCCCTGAGAATATCAGCCCCCAGATAGCCGTGACAAATATAAGGCTGAGTGCCAAAGCAGGCAATGTCGGGCGCAAAAGTCTTGTGTACACCAATATCGTGCAACATGGCAGCTTCTTCAATAAATTGTCTGTCTGCTTGAATCCCGGGATGTGTGTCCAGTATTTTCAAGGCTTTGTCAGCTATGGATTTGCTATGAGTATAAACTATATCAAAAAGTGCAGGGTAAGGGTCCAGGTAACGGTGTAATAGTTGTAGTGCTTCCATTTGATGGGGGCTTAGCATCCGGGCTTTTGGTTTGGGCTGCTTGCAGGGCAAAGAAAAAGAATTATTTTTGTACTCACAACTTTCCAGGCCTGTCCCATGACCAAATTCACGCTATTTATAGTTTGCCTCTGTACCAGCTTCTG
>JAAZGQ010000143.1 GCA_012511135.1 Bacteroidales bacterium
GGTTTACCCGCAAGGGGCATTAGCTCATCTGGCTAGAGCGCAACACTGGCAGTGTTGAGGTGAGCGGTTCGAGTCCGCTATGCTCCACAAACTTTATAACCCGCTAAATTTAGCGGGTTATTTTTTTTGTACAGGAAAAGAAACTTCAAAGAACCTTCAAAAAAATGGTTGAAATACAATAAATCCCGGAGCTATGCGTAAATTAGTATGAATATAATTACTCCCTTATTTTTGTTGGCCTGTGGCCTGGCAAAAATAAGCGGATACGACCATAGTTCTCCCATTGGTTTAAGTATTACTGACGACAACAAAATCGTGGTGATTGGAAATTTTGCCAAAGCTCAGTTTCAAGGCTATGAAACGCTAATTGTTCGATTTGATGAAAACGGAATGCTTGATGAAAATTTTGGTGAGAGTGAATGTCGATTTTGATACTTCAATAGGAGAAGGTATTTATTTTATCAGGTTTGGAAACGCTGTTCTGAAATTTGTAAAGGAGTAGTTTTCGGGCCGAAAAAGCAGGAATCCCTACCAATAAATAAATTCAACAGAAAGTCTGCAACAGCTATTTCTTATAATTCAGCCAGGTCAGTTTGTGCCAGAGAGATTCCAGAGGGCCGCGGGAGTGTGTTTTCAGCCATACGCTACAGAACCAGCCCTGGAACAGGAACAGAAGTATGCCGATCAGCAGGGAATAGCTGGCACCGGTGTACTGATACAAGCCCAGGGCGAAGCCGTAATAAATAAAGGCGCCCAGGATGGATTGCATTACGTAACTGCTAAGACTCATGCGGCCAAAAGGAATCAGCTTGTTCAGGGCTTTTCTGGCGAACTGAGCCTTATACAACAAGTAAAGAATAGAAACCCACAAAAAAGTCATCGACAAATTATACCAGGAATCCAGGCTTCTGGCCAGAGATTTGCTTGCAAAACCTTGAGTCAGACTTATAAGTTCCCGGCTGAAAAGAATAAACAATAAGCTAATAAGCAGAGTGAGGATGGACGTGGTTTTCCAGAATTTATCACTGACAGGGCTATGTACTAATAGTTTTTTTCTGCCCAGGAGCATACCCAGCATAAAGAGGGCAGGAGCCTGAAAAAATCTTCCTTTGAACCAGCCCCAGACGTATACCGCTATTTTACCGTTGGTAAAATTGCCTTTGACCATTTCTAAAAATGAATCACCTCCCTGCGTAATGGCCGCCAATCTAAAGTATTTGCCGGCACTGATCTCCACCGGTGCATAGTCCGGATTAAACAATGAGTAAATAAACTGGGACACAAATACCGGTTGCAATAATAACACAATTGCAACCCACAACAGTGCTTTGTCTGACAATCGGCAAACCGGCAGGATGGCCAGTCCCATCAAAGCGTACATATTGAGTATGTCTCCCTGATAGAATATGGTGTTGAACAATCCGAACAAAAGCAAAAGAAAAAGCCGCCACAGGAATCTCAATCGGAAATCGTAGCCTTTTTTGGCTTGTTTGGCGTCCATCAGGTTGAAAGTAAAACCAAAAAGCAGGGCGAAGATGGCGTAGGATTTGCCCGAGAAAAGAAAACCGATTACATCAAAAATGCTTTTGTCCAGGCTTTTCATCCAATCCGGAAGCCCGGGCGGCAAATAATAGAAATCAAAATGTTCGAGGTTGTGCAGCAACAAAATCGATACGATGGCAAA
>JAAZGQ010000144.1 GCA_012511135.1 Bacteroidales bacterium
AATCTGATAGACCAGCTCAGAGAACTCATACAAACAGATAGTATTGATTTAAAGAGCAAGGTGGAAAACATCAAACAATCCTTTTACAAACAACACAAACTTGACATCGAAGCTTCCAGAAAAGCCTTTATCAAAGCCGGTGGCGATCCTGCCGATTTCGATCTGAGCGAAGCCAATGCCATTGAAGCCGAATTCAAAGATCTGATGAATCAGTGGCGCGAAAAACGTATTCAATGGGTGGCCGATTTCGAGAAACAAAAAAAGGAGAACCTACTTAAAAAGGTTCAGCTCATAGAAGTCATCAAGGCTCTGACTGAAAGCCCCGAAGATATACGCAAAAAAATCCCCGATTTCCGCAAACTTCAGCAAGAATGGAAAAATACCGGGCCAGTGCCTTCGGAAGAGGTAAACGAGCTCTGGAAAAATTATCAATTCGAAGTTGAACGTTTCTACGACCAAATCAAAATCAACAATGAATTCCGCGATTACGATTTCAAAAAGAACCTCGAGATCAAAACCGAACTCTGTGTAATCGCAGAAAAACTCAAAGAAGACAGCGACGTGGTCAAAGGCTTCAAACGTTTACAGAAATTGCACGAAGAATGGAGAGAGACAGGCCCTGTTGCTCCGGAATTTCGCGAAGAAATCTGGCAACGCTTCAAGGACGCTTCCACCGAGATTAACAAAAAATACCAGGCTTTTTTTGAAAGACTCAAAGAAATAGAAAACGAGAATCTGGCCCAGAAAACAGCTATTTGCGAAAACCTGGAAGCCATAGATTTCAGCAGATTAAAAAGTTTCCGCGACTGGGACCGCAAAACCACCGAAGTCATCGAATTGCAGGAACGCTGGAAAACCATAGGTTTTGCTCCCAAAAAGGCTAACGCCAAAGTGTTTGAACGTTTTCGCTCAGCCTGCGACCTGTTTTTCCAAACCAAAAGCAGTTTTTACAAAACCGTAAAAGAGGGGCTCAACCAAAATCTGGAAAAAAAGAGAGAACTCTGCGACAAAGCCGAAAGCCTCAAAGACAGTACCGACTGGAACTCCACTGCCGACCAGCTGATACAAATTCAGAAAGAATGGAAAACCATAGGCCCGGTACCCCGGAAATTTTCCGACAGCTTGTGGAAACGCTTCATCACGGCCTGTGATTATTTCTTTGAACAAAAAGAAAAAAATACTTCCAGCCAACGCAGCGTGGAATACCAAAACCTGGTTGCCAAAAAGGAACTTATAGCCCAGGTTAAAGCTCTGTCCGAATCGGAAGAAAACATAGACAAAGAAAACGAAGAGACCTTGCGTCTGATCAGGGAATTAAACGTCAAGTGGAATGCCATAGGTTTTGTGCCTTTCAAGGAAAAAGACAGAATCTACAAACAATGGCACAATGCCATGGACAGCCTGATGAGCCATTTCAACATTGACAAAGCCAGTCGGCGCCTGAGTAGTTTCCAAAGCAATCTGGAAGACATCAAGGGCAAAGGGCAGTCCAAGGTGCTGCACGAACGTGAACGCCTGATGCGTCAGTTCGACTCCATCACCAACGAAATCAAGACCTGTGAAAACAATATTGGTTTTTTCAACACAGCCAAGGCTTCCTCGGGCTCAGCCCTGCTAAAGGAAATGAACCGCAACATCGAAAAGCTCAAAGAAGAGCGCGACATCATTTACAAAAAGATACAAATTATCGACAGTGAGTTGCAGGCTTAGGCCTGGACTCAACTTGCCAGCTTAAGCAAGACGATAGAGGCAATCAGGCTGAACATATAGAATTAAGGTCAGAAACTGAGCGGCTCCCGTAAAACCGGCCTTATCAATAGATTTTCAACACCAGCGGTGCTGTCAGCTTATTTGTGTCGGGCAATCTGATCTCCAGGCCTGCTTTGGTCGACTTGTACGAAACTGTGCCGGCACCGAGCAAGTCAACGGCATCGAAATCGTCTTTGAAATAAGGGTTTCCGTCGGCCAAGGACTTGATAAGAATGCGCTGCCCCCGGGCGGGTTTTTCCATCATTACGGCATAAAGCACAGCTCCTTTGCTGGTAAAACGAATGTCTTCCGCAGTATAGGCTCCACCCCTGCCCTCGTTAAAACCCTGGGCTTTGAGGGGATTGGCTTGTTCAGCCTTGGGCCCTTCGCCGTAAATATGCCAGGGACGGGTTTCGTAAATACATTCGCTGTTCAGATCCATCCATTCTGTAATGCCTTCAACAATCTTCAAGGCTTTGTCGTCTATGGAACCGTCACCGCGCAGCGGAACGCTAAGCAAGAGATTTCCGTTTTTGCTTACAATGTCGACCAATAACTGCATCACTGTTTTGGCCGATTTGTAGCCGTTGCGGTCGTAAAGCCCCCGGTCGTAATGCCAGCCACCGAGACAAGTGCAAGACTGCCAGGCCTGCTCCTGAATAGCATCAGGTGCACCTCTTTCGACATCCCACACCATGCAGGCTTTTTGTTCCTCGCTGAGCACTTTGCCAAACAGAACAGCCTCCAGTTTGCCCTGGTGTCGCTTCATGTCTGAATTATAGAAATGCGCGGCCACTTCCAGTCCTACGGTACTTACAGGCCACAAAGGCAAAGCCGTATCATCAAAATAGATCAAGTCCGGCTGGAACTGATTGATCATATCCACCGTACGATTATAGAAATTCAGGCAATATTCCTCCGAAGGCGGCACAGCACCCTTAGCCCAATGCCATTGATTGTGAATGCTGCTTATGTTTTCGCTTTCATTGCTCAGGGCATGGTTTTGAGCGTACAAGTCCTGAGGATCAAGACCTTGCCACCATTTCCCTTTGCCGTCTTTTTTGCTCAGTCTGCCATCGTATGGAACAGCGGCCAGCGGACCCTCTTTGTCGGACAACTGGGCTGCTTCGTACCAGCGCCAGGCGTGGGCCGAATGAATACTCACCCCGAACGGCAGACCCTGGTTTCCGGCCGCTTTGGCCCAGCCTGCCAGGATGTCTTTTTGAGGGCCGACAGCCACCGAATTCCAGGGCTGGTATTTGCTGTTCCATAAATCCAGGTTATCGTGGTGATTGCCCAGGGCAAAGAAGTATCTGGCGCCGGCGCGTTTGTACAAAGCCAGCAGTTCCTCAGGATTCCAGTTTTCGGCCTTCCAGTCATTGATCACCTCTTTGAAGCCTGCTTCCGAGGGATGTCCGTAATGTTCCACATGATACTTGTATTGCCAGTGGTCCTGATAATACATGTTCCTGGCATACCAGTCTCCGGCTTCGGGCTGGCATTGAGGTCCCCAATGCGCCCAGATGCCAAACTTGGCATCTCTGTACCATTGCGGCACTTCGTATTGGCTCAAGGATTCCCAACTGGGTTCAAACCTGCCCGTTTCCATCTTTTCTTTAACTTGCTTTGTGCAGGATAAAAGAGATAAAAAAAGTGCTATAAACAGATTGATTTTTAAGAAGTGTTTCATTTTGGCCGCGATTATAAAAGACGCAAAAAACCTATTAGCCACAAATTTAGATAAATAATCTGACTCTTGCTATCGATCAATCTATATAGAGTGAGGAAGTGGGTCAGGATGGAAAACACCTGTTTCCTGTCAGAAATTTTATTTTTCAGATTTCAGTCTTTCGATTTCTGCATTTAAGCTCTGTACCGTCATCCTGTGTTGCTTGTTGTTTTTAGAGATTCTCCAAATAGTAAATGTCAGGGAAAAAATCATTAGGAAAACAAAACATATGACAAAGATAGCGGGCAACATCTTTTTAAATTTGTCTCCGTTTTCGCCAAAATTCAATTCCATGTCTTTTCTTAAGAATTCTATGTCATTGACAAGCTCCCTGTATCTCGAGGAATCCATATCGGATTGTAAGATTTTGGCTGTGTAAAAGGCTTATATTGTATCGTTTTCTATCCAGGTCTTTTTGTTATATTCAATCCAATCCCTTTTGAATTCGCTCGTGTCCGGCTGAAAATTCATCCAGTCTGAATAGCTGAATTTATAAAGCTGAGCTATTTCTTTAAATTCAGGCAAACTAAAACAGGGGCCCAAATTATTTGAATCAACCAGCCTGAAAAAATATTCGTATAAGGGCCTTGGATAAAATGTCGAGTTATTATTTCCTTCAAAAACCTGTATTTCAATCAATGGTTTAATAATTAATTCCGATTTCGGTTGCCCTTCCTCTTGATTATAAGTCAATTCGTAATTATCAGGATCAATATTATTGAATTTCAAAATGTCGGTAGAAACTGTTTTGAATACTTCCTTAATGCCCTTTTCATTGTACAGTAAATTGTTTTTGTTGGCAAGATTACCCTCAAAGCCTATTGTCCAATTCACTTTGTTTTTGTTGTTCATATCTGATTTTGATATGGTGGCTGTTAAATTCAATTTTTGATACAAATGTTCCTTTAATTTTGACAGGCCGGTATTGTTTTTAATTATCCTTAGACCATACCTGAAATCGGGCACATATTTCTGATATATATTGCCTTTTTGAGGATCCAAAGTAGGATCAAAAAGAATAGTATCCTGAACATAAACAAATTCCAACACACAGTGATTAAAAATCTGAGCACTGTAAGTAGTTAAGAATCTATCGTCTAAACCGGTATTCTTCACTATGACCGGCCAGGCATTCACTCCAAGGCATTCAAGCATTTTTATCCCCAGCAAAGATTTAGATTTACAATCGCCAAAGCCTTGTTTTAATACTGTCTCCGGCTTTTTGGGTTCAATTAATCCATAATCAAGATAAAAGATTTCTTTTTGAATAAAATCCAGGACGACATTAATCTTGTCCTGAAGAGCATTCATATTACTGCTAAGCTCATCTACTTTGTTACGTACGACATCAGAGGGTTTTTTATCCGTTTCAAAGTGTTTTAAATAAAGATCGCTTACTTCTTTCCAGGAATTACTTTCAAATATATAGATCTGATTTTCATTTGAATACCACAAAGGCGTAACAGGCTTATGCAAAGCTTGCTTATAAGCAAAACTGAACTCCAAACCGGAAAGCCCTTCGTAATGCTGCCTTTCTGCTTTAATCTTATTATTGATTGCAGTATAGTGCATCGTTTTGTCGTCCGAAGCAAGTATTCTAAAATAACTTTTCCCTTTGAGCCTGTTGACGGCCGGGCTGATCAGGTAATTAAGAATTCCGTGCAAATCGGGTTGTCCTCCTTTGATGGTATAGGCTATTTCAATTAAGTCGCCCACTTTGGCCTGATTAAAGAAGATTTTAATTTCTTTGTTATTGTCGTAAAATACGCCTCCAATATGTTTAGTCTCCAATTTGGATTCTACATGAAGCTGATCCTTCAATTCTATTATGTTGTTGTTTCTGTGAATGCAAACTTTATTAATTTGAAAAGACTGATACAGCGGTTCGTAATTGAAATAAAAAGACTTGATTTTATTTCGACCTTCCGTCGTATTTAAATAGTAAAAATACCGCCAAAAAAATTCCTTCGTAGTGTGATTGTATTGATTCTCAACATGAACAAGTACTAAATCATCCTTATAATTGCTTTCCGGTTTTGGAGTGGGATATGCTTTAAGCCAGGATGGCAGAGAACTTAAACGAATCTCCTCCGCTCTTTCCTGAGCAATAACGGGCGAATGAATCCAGGCATAAATTATACTGATCATAAAAATTAAAAAAAAGCTTCGGGGTGTTGTGGTAAAAAGACCACACTTTGTCTTGTTGCAATACATGAAGATTTCTTAATCAATTATTAAGTCTTGTATAATCACCAAATCTTTTATCTGTTTTTGTAGTATGCTCTACAAACCAGTTCATTAGGAAATCCACTAATTCTATGCGATCAATAAACTCTGATTCAAATACTCCAATTAGTTCGGCCAGTCTGCTTAACAATGCATCGTGTTCTTTTTTATGGTTCTTATACTCCGGGTATTTGTGGAAAATCATGCTATTCTCCTCACTAACAAAATGGAAATCGACGTATTTGTATAATTCTTTAATCAACAGACTAATATGATCCTTATCACAATCATTGGCATAAGCCGCATTAATCTTTTGAATGATACCAACAAAAAACTGATGCTGAGAGTCTATTTCCGGAACACCAATCTCGTATTCCTTTTTCCAGGAGATCTTTTCCATATTTCTGTTGTTTTAAACTAAAAACCCAAATATACTAATTATTTAAGAGCTCTCCCGAAGAAGCCAGGGATTATAAAAAACAGTAACTATTTTTGATGTATCCGGGCAAAAAAAGAATTCAGAAAATTGATAAGCTTATTTGATTATTTTTGTGCATTGATTAAGAAGACACTATCCTGTAAAATGAAAAGCATTGCAAAAATCTTGTTTGCCCTGATGCTGGTTTCGGGAATCTTGTTGTTGCTGGATCTGGAAAACCGGGAAAAAGTGCAAAGAGAAGAATTGAGAATCGCGGTTTTCAAAATGATTGCACGGCCCATGCTCGAAGACGCCGAAAGAGGAATTGTTGAGGCTTTGTCCGAAAGGGGCTACCTGGATAAGGAAAATTGTGTAATCCGGTATTATTGTGCCGACGGAGACATGGCAACAGCCAACGCCATTGCGCAAAACATTGTCAGCAGTCGCTTTGACATGGTCATAACCATAAGCACTCCCTCGCTGCAGGTCATGGCCAATGCCAACAAAAAGGGCGAAGTTCTGCATATTTTTTGTACAGTAACCGATCCCTACGGCGCAGGAGTCGGTATCACCGGGCCGGAGCCCCCGCAGCATCCCCCGCACCTGACAGGCATCGGTACTTTTCAGCCGGTAGAAGAAAGCTTTGAGCTGGCCAAAAAGATGAACCCCAATCTGAAAAAAGTGGGCACCGTTTGGTGCACCAGCGAAACATGTTCGGAGGCCTGCGTCAGATTGGCCCGAAAGAAATGTGCGGAACTGGGTATTGAGCTCCTGGAAATGGGGGTTGAAAACACGACGCAGATTCTTGAAGCAGCGATGTCTCTTACCGCCCGCGGCGTAGAAGCCTTGTGGGTGGGAGGCGACAATGTGGTGGAAGCAGCCATTGACCAGATGATCAAAGCCGCCGAAAAAGCAAGTATACCCTTGTTTATCAAAAACACAAACAGCGTGTACGGCAATACTCTGTTTGGCTTGGGCGCAAAATATACCGAAGTGGGCTACCTTGCCGGAAATATGGCCGCTGATGTACTCGAGGGCAAAGCCTGTTCCGAAATTGGAGTCAGCAATATGGTCCCCTTAAATCTGGTGACCAACCCCGCTGCACTCAACAATTTGAAAGACAATTGGCAGCTCCCCCCGCCTCCCTATTAATCAGCGATTAACCTGGCTTTACCTTTAATGGCAGGGGGCACGAACAGCATCTGATCCATACAGGCCTTTTCATTAATCACAAAGTCAGTACCCTCTATGGCTTCTATTCTTTTTGCAGGAGTTCTTCCGCGCAGTATTTCTACCGCTTTCAGGCCGCTCAGGTAACCCCATTGCCTGTAGTTGACACCCATCCCTACGGCTGCTCCTTTTTCGGCCTGCAGCGGGTCGCTTACAAACAGTGGTACATTTGCTTCGCCCGCTATTTTGGATAAAGCATTCAAACCGCTGTACACTGTATTGTCGGCAGTCACTATCAAGGCATCAATCTTTTGTGCGAGCAGATTTTGCCCCACCATTACAATGTCGTTTACGCTGCTAAGGGCCGATTTTACCACCTCAATGCCCCTGCTTTCGAATTCTTTGCTAAACTTCTCTGCCGAATACGAGGCATTGGGTTCCGCATTGTTGTAGGGAATGCCAATTCGTTTTGTCCGGGGCAGGATTTCAAGAAGCATATCGGCAAAATTTTTGCTGTCGAGCGGATCGTAAAAACCATAAATATTGTCCGGAACCGTTTTGAGTCCCATCTGCGAGGGACCGAAAGTAACTGTAAATACAACCGGTATATCGCTAATCAGCTGAGCTGCCGCCACCATGCAGGGGGTACTATTGGTGATGATCAGGTCTACACCCCGCGCTTGCAGCGATTGCAAAATAGTGATAATCATTGACAAATCACCCTGGGCGTTGTTGTCGATCAGCTTAATCGTTTCCCCGACGATAAAACCCGAATCGGCCAAGGCCTCAAACACGCCCTCTTTGGCCACATTGAGCACCACATCTTCGTTAATTTGCACATAGCCGACAGTGATTTTTCCGGGGCCTCCGTTACAGGCACTCACAAGAATCATCAGGAAAAGCAAAACGATAGAATTCTTTTTTTTCATAGAATAATTATTTAGGAGGATTCGGCGAAGGGCTAAGCCATGGCACGATTGAGGAAAGAAGCGCCCGAACACCTTTATTAGTAAGTTAAGGTTCAGAAATGATCGAACGAATTTCGTCAGCCCACAGTTGATACCCTTTTTCCGTGGGATGGCAGAAATCAGAAGTCAAGCCGGGAATCAAGGTTCCGTCAGTATCAAGCATTTTTGATCCTATGTTCACGAAAGTGATTTTCTGTTCATTGGCAAAAGATTCAAGTTGTTTGTTGATTTCGTTTATCAGTAAACGTCGTGGATGATCTTGCTTTTGTTCGCGTGGAAAAATGGCCATCAGTACAATTCTTGCACCGGGTACTTTAGAACGGACACGTAAACAGATGGCCCGTATGCCCTCAACAATCTCAGGGGCTGTATTCATTCGCGCATGTTGGCTCTGACTTGTATTATTAGTACCAATATTGATAATAACTGTACGGGGATGAAGTCCGTCAAGCTCGCCACGGTCAAGTCTCCAAAGCACATTTTGTGTACGATCCCAGCCAAAACCAAGATTCAACACTCGGTAATTATGAAATAAGG
>JAAZGQ010000145.1 GCA_012511135.1 Bacteroidales bacterium
AAGCCGCCGCTGACACAGAAACTGTGCAAACCGACGCCGCCAACAGAGGCCCCAATTATGTGGATGCCAACAACGATGGTGTTTGCGATAATTTCGAAAACAACACCAACAGACGTGGTGACGGCAAGGGACTCAGAGACGGTTCCGGCCGCAGAAACGGCAAAGGTCAGGGTATGCGTCATGGCAAAAGGGACGGAACAGGTCCGCGAGCCGGCAGTGGTCCTAACTTTGTAGACGCCAACAACAACGGGGTCTGCGACCACAGGGAGTAAACCCGGAAACCAAAGTTGGGGAAAGGCTCCCCAAAAACAAAAACTATATCTTAGCCAAAGCCAGAAAGAGGCAATGCAACGAAATGGTCAGTAAAAGATAGAGTTGACGGGCATGCTTTGGACTGAGTCCAAAAAAACGATAGTGGATTGCCTGAGCGTCGCAGACGCTCAGGCAATCTCCACAATAAGTACAGCCGGATCCCGGCTTTTTGTTTTTGATATCTTCGGGGTTCAGGGCATCGTAAGGACATACACTGCTGCATTTCATGCACAAAGTGCAGTCGGGGCTGAGCGTCATCCGGAAAGGATTGATCTTTTTCCCCAACCTCACCAGCGTTCCGATGGGACAGTAGAGGCTGCAATGGATCATACTGCCGTATTTGCGCGATAACAAGAGCATCACAGCCAGGCCCGTTAAGCCAAAAGCCAGGGCCCCCAGAGTGGCATACAGCACAGGAACATTCAGCCACCTCAGGGCAAGAGCCGCTACTATTACCAGGAGCACAATGCTCCAGCGGACTTGTCTCTTAAATTTAAAAGCGAAGTATCTTGTTCGCTTAGTTCGTTTTGCGGGTTTTGCAGGGGCGGCACTGGTCTTGTTGTTACTGGCGGCCCCGGTCATGTTGTCGCAGGTGGCCCCGGTCTTGTTATTGCGGGCTGTAGCCTTGTTGTCGCGGGGAGCCGCATCCGAAGCCAGTTGATCCAGGGCTCCGAAATAGCAAAGATGGCTGCACCAGGCCGGCCCCGTCAGCACCAGAGTGCTGAGAAACAAAAAACTCATGAACGAAAGCTGCAGTCGGTACACGGGCCCTCCCAATATCATCATGGGAATAGGTAAATGCAGTTTGCCGCTCATCAGGAATTGGTCGGCTCCCGCTAAGCCCAAAGCCAGCTGAGCAAAAAAGACCAGCGTAAACAAAGTCCAGCTGAGGCGTCGCCAGCGGGGAGCCTTTAGGGGATCTTGCATTTTATAGGCCAGCAAAGCCCCGTAAAAAGCAATAACTGCAATTTGTATCCAACCCGCGCCAGCCCAAAAGCGTTCAGCCATCAGAATAGGCTGCTCGCGCATAACCACCTGTGCTACAGCCAGCAGAGCAAAGCTGAGTAAATAAACGCCCAGGGGCAATCTAAACTTCCTGAATTCTGCCATAATCGCTGCAAAGATACAAAAGAAAGAGGCTGAGGGCTACGAATAAATAAGAAGTTCATTATCTTTGTTCGTCTTTGTGTTTACAGCACAGCAAGCTATGTTTCTTTTAACTACCGGACAACCTGGCCCTATGTTTTCAGTGCTAAGCATTGCTCTTTTTAAAGATTCCGCTTATGGCTAAAACGAATCCTTTTGATGCTCACCTGCCGACTTACGAAAGCTGGTTTATCCAACACGAAGCGGTTTTCCTCTCTGAACTGGCTGCTCTGAAGCAAGTGTTGCCCCTAAATGCCCGGGGCCTTGAGATTGGCATAGGCAGCGGCATTTTTGCAGAACCGCTGGGAATCAAAGAAGGCATAGAGCCTTCGGCCGCCATGCGGCAAAAAGCCCTGGAACGCAATATCCAAGCCCTGAATGCGGTGGCAGAGGATTTGCCTTATGCCGATGCCAGTTACGATTTTGCTCTGATGGTTACCACCATTTGTTTTGTGGACGATCCGGCCCGGGCACTGAGCGAAGCCTGCCGAATACTCAAACCCGGCGGAGCCCTCATTTTGGCTTACGTGGACAAAGACAGTCCCCTGGGTCGTCAGTATCTCCGTAACAAAGAACGAAGCCTGTTTTACAGGGAAGCTACTTTTTTCAGCACCGAAGAACTTTTTTCTCTTTTGGCTGCTCAGGGTTTTGTCCTTGAACAATGTCTGCAAACAGTCTTTGGTGAAATGCAAGAGATCAAAGAGCCTCAGGAGCCCCTGCGGGGATACGGAGAGGGCAGTTTTGTGGTGATCAAAGCCTTAAAACCTTTGGCTAAGGAGGCAGGCAATTTCTTGCCCGATAAGGCCGAACAAAGGCTCAATACGGCCCTCGAAGCCGGGAACATGGCCTGGTGGGAAATGGAATTGCCTTCAGGAAAAATATCTTTCAGCTACAACAAAACCAAAATGTTGGGGCTGAACGGCGAAGAGTTTAATCATTACAGAGACTTTACCAACATCGTGCATCCCGACGATTGCGAAGCAGCCATGAAAGCCATGTACGACCACCTTGAGGGCAAGGCCGGACTCTACGAATGCGAATACCGCATGAAAAACGCAGAGGGTAATTACCAGTGGTTTTACGATGCAGGCAAGATTGTTAAAAAAGCGAACGAAAAAATACTGGTAGCGGGTATTGTGACGGAAATCACCGCCAAGAAGCAGGCCGAAATGCTGCGTTTGTCTAAGGCTGAACAATAAACTTCCAATTCTCTGTTTTGGCAGCAGAGCTTAGTTTTAGCAT
>JAAZGQ010000146.1 GCA_012511135.1 Bacteroidales bacterium
AAGACATATCGGCAATGACGGGAACTCCCGGATTGGGATCTTCATGCATTTCGGTACCAAAAATGGTATTGTTGCTGCAATAGTAGAAATAATCAACATCTGAGGGTATCTCCGGATTTTTGGGTATGTGTGTATAATTATCTGCTTTGGAAGAACCAACGACCTGCACTTCTCCAAACATTTTAGCTTCCTTGATGGCTTTGGAGGCCCAGGAACCTGAATCGAGATAAGCCGCCTTGGTTTCCAAAAAGTTAAATGGAGCCATGGCAAATTGGAGGCTGGCACCCCCACCCAGAAAAACAACTTCAAAATCTTCCGGGACATGGAGTAATTCTTTTACTAAGGCACGTGCCTGATCGCAAACGGCAACAAATTGTTTGCTGCGGTGTGAGATTTCCATCAGTGAAAGGCCTGTGCCTTCAAAATTGGTGATGGCTTCCGCTGTTTGCCGAATAGTGTACTCACTCAGGATAGATGGTCCTGCATAGAAATTATGCTTTTTCATACCTAAAAATAAAATTGAACTAGAGCTTAGAAAACGCTGCGAAATTAGTGATTTATTTTCTTACGGCAAGGCTTTAGTTTTAATTATTTAGTTCGTATTTTTGTAATCCTTGTTTCATCACCGACAAGTTACTTATCACAATGGCTAAACCCCTGGCAGAAAGAATGCGCCCTTTGACACTGGATGACTATGCCGGCCAAAAACACCTGGTTGGCGAGGGAGCTATTTTACGAAAGATGATCGATTCGGGCACACTGTCGTCTTTTATTCTCTGGGGGCCTCCCGGTGTGGGCAAGACTACTCTGGCCAGCATTATAGCCTATAAACTGGAATGCCCTTTTTACAGTCTGAGTGCCGTCAATGCAGGAGTTAAGGACGTACGTGAACTCATCGAAACAGCCAAAAACAATCGGCTGTTTCAACAAAAGCCCCCTATCCTTTTTATTGACGAAATTCACCGCTTCAGCAAATCACAACAGGATTCCCTGCTGGCTGCGGTAGAACAAGGCATAGTTACTCTGATTGGAGCTACTACCGAAAATCCCTCTTTCGAAGTCATAACACCTTTACTCTCGCGTTGCCAGGTCTATGTACTGAAAGCCCTTGAAGAAGACGATTTAAAGGAATTACTCGACAGAGCCCTCAGCAATGACCCTGAGCTGAAGAAGCGAAAGATTTTGCTCAAGGAAACCGGCCATCTGTTTCGTTTTTCAGGCGGAGATGCCCGCAAGCTGCTCAATATTATTGAACTGCTCACTCAATACCAGGCCGAAGATCCGGTAATAATTGACGATGAAAAAGTAAGCGAAAGCATTCAGGCCAATCCCATGGCTTACGACAAAAACGGCGAAATACATTACGACATTGCTTCGGCATTTATCAAATCTATCCGGGGCAGTGACCCCGACGCTGCTGTTTACTGGTTAGCCCGTATGGTCGAAGGAGGCGAAGATCCCAAATTCATTGCCCGTCGCATGTTGATTTCAGCCTCAGAAGACATAGGTCTGGCCAATCCCAACGCTCTGTTGCTGGCTAATGCCTGTTTTGATGCCATCCATAAAATTGGTTGGCCCGAAAGCCGGATAATCCTTGCCGAAACCGCTGTTTACCTGGCCTCCA
>JAAZGQ010000147.1 GCA_012511135.1 Bacteroidales bacterium
GCCCTAAAACGGCCCTGGCCTTTGACTTTGAATTGCAGGGAATTGCTTGCAGTGGGACAGAAATTGCCCTGAGCATCGACTATACGCACCTGTACAAAGCATAATTCGTCTTCTCCTGCCTTGATGCTCTTTTGTTCGGGAATAAGCTCTATTTGATTCGGCTTGCCGGCGGTTTTAATTTCGCTTGTATCCACAGGTTCTCCCTGATCGTTGAAGGCCACTACCCGCAATGTGCCGGCTTCGTAAACACAATCATTCCACATGAGCCGGTATCGCTCCAGGCGATTTCCCTCTTTGTGTTTTTTACGCAAACCCTGGCTTTTGCCGTTTACGAATAATTCGGCCGAGGGATGATTGGTATAAACAAAAACGGGAATGGTATCGCCTTCTTTGCCCTTCCAGTTCCAATGCGGCAGGATATGCAAAGTATTGTCGTCTGCTCTCCAACGGCTGCGGTATAAATAATAACGATCCTTGGCTAAGCCGGCTAAGTCACAGATTCCAAAATAGGAACTTCGCGAGGGCCAGAAATCATCGTAAGGAGTGGGTTCGCCCAAATAATCGAAACCTGTCCAGACAAATTCCCCGATCACCCAGTCGTGATCGTCCTGCCACAGCCAGTCGTCATCAGGAATATTTGACCAGCTGCAGGCTTCCAGATCATATGAAGAACACTGGCCATCTTCGTATTTTTTGTTTTTGTATTCTTGTACAGGAAATTTATACACCCCTCTCGAACTGACGGTGGACGCGGTTTCGGAACCCAGCAAAAAACCCTGGGGTAAACGCTGTTGCGCCTCGGCATACAAAGGGAGGCGGTAATTCAGCCCGGGCACATCCCAATAAGCGGCAAAGCCGTTCTGAATAGTACGGGCTACCTGATCCATGCCCATGGTAACTGGCCGGGTCGGGTCTTCGCGATGAAAAATATCCTGCAAACGTTTGCCCTCTTTGATGCCCAGTTCGGTCCATTGATCCGGCACCTCGTTGCCTGCACTCCACATCACCACCGAAGGATGATTTCGGTAACGGCGAACCAGGTTGATGATGTCTTTTTCCACCCAGTCCTTGTAATAGAGGTTGTAGCCGTTTCTGACTTTGGGGCGTGCCCATTCGTCAAAAGACTCTGCCATAAGCATAATCCCCAGTTCATCACAAAGCTCCACCTGCTCGGGCGAAGGCATATTGTGTGAACTGCGGATGGCATCACAACCCATTTCTTTCAGGATCAACAACTGGCGCTTCAGGGCTGAGCGATTGATGGCGGCTCCCAGGGGACCCAGATCGTGATGCAGACAAACACCCTTGAATTTACGGCTTTTTCCGTTCAGTTGAAAGCCACCCTGAGCATCAACACTGATGCTGCGAATGCCAAAGCGGGTGGTGTATTTATCTATGGCTTCATTCCCGTCGTATAGTGTAGATACAGCCTTGTATAGAGCCGGAGATTCCGGCGACCAGAGCTGCGGATGTTCCACGGCCATAATTTGGTCGAATTCTCCGGCTATCAACAAAGTTTCTTTTTGCACAAAAAGACTTCTGCCCCGGGGATCAAAAATTTCGGTACTCAGACTCAGCTCTTTGGCTGCTTCCGGCTTATGTATTCTGGTTTTTAACTGAATTTTGGCTACCTGCTCTGTCACCAGAGGCGTAGTGATAAAAGTTCCCCAAACATCCACCGATACAGGATTGCTTACCAGGAGGTTTACGTGGCGATATAAACCGGCTCCGGGATACCAACGAGAAGACTGGCCGACATTTTGCAGGCTTACCGCCAGAATATTGGAGGCATCCGGCTTTAATTCATCACTGATGTCGGCATAAAAAGAATTATAGCCATAAGGCCAATAAAGGATCTCCTGCCCGTTCAAATAAACCCTTGCGTTGCTCATAGCTCCGTCAAAGACCAATACCAGCCTTTTGCCCCGGTAAGCAGAAGCATCCAAACGACAACGGTACCAGGCCGTGCCGATATAAGGTAGCGCTCCGGTACGTCCGGTTTTTTCACTGGCTACTTTTTCCTGATTCTGTTCTATGGCAAGCACCTGAATGTCGACATTTTTGTCAAATGGCCCGTAGATGGCCCAGTCATGCGGAATACGAAGCTTTTCCCAGGCAGAGTCGTCAAAATTACTTTCTGTGGCTGTCGGAAAATCTCCTTTTGAAAAACTCCAGTCTCTCAAAGGAATACTCATCCTGAAATCCTTTTGTTCCTGTGCAAAGCTATAGTTCTGCAAACTCAGAAAGAAACCTAAAAGAAAGAAGAGGCTGTTTTTCATTTCAAATACTTATCCAGCCAGTTAAAAAATCTTCTTTGCCAAAGAATGGCATTCTGAGGCTTGGATATCCAATGATTTTCGTCCGGAAACACCAGCAGCTCGGCTGGTATGCCACGAAGTTTGGCGGCATTGAAGGCGGCCATGCCCTGAGAAGCCAGAATACGGTAATCTTTTTCTCCGTGTATGCACAGGATGGGTGTATCCCATTTATCCACAAAACGATGGGGAGAATTGGCGTAACTGTTCTGAGCCGTTTTGTTGTTCCAATCCCAGTAAGGACCTCCCAGGTCCCAGTCGGCAAACCACATTTCTTCGGTTTCCAGGTATTGTTGTTCCAGGTTAAAGATTCCGCTGTGCGAAATGAAAGCTTTGAAGCGCTTATCGTGGTTGCCCGCCAGCCAATAGACAGAAAAACCTCCGTAAGAAGCCCCCACACAGCCCAGACGGTCCTGGTCAATAAAAGCTTCAGCACTCAGGGCATCTATGGCCGAAAGATAGTCTTTCATGTTCTGTCCGCCGTAATCCCCGCTGATCTGCTCCAGCCATTCCTGCCCAAAGCCGGGTAATCCACGGCGGTTGGGAGCAACAATGATGTAGCCCTTCGCTGCCATCAGCTGCAGATTCCAGCGGAAAGACCAGAATTGGCTGACGGGGCTCTGCGGGCCACCCTGGCAATAAAGTATGGCAGGATATTTTTTGGCCGGGTCAAAATGCGGGGGATAAACCACCCAAACCAGCATTTCTTTGTTGTCGGTGGTTTTGACCCAACGCTCTTCGACTTTGCCCATTGTGAGCTGATCGTAAACAGCTTTGTTTTCGCGGCTCAAATCCAGCATCTCCCCGCTTTGAGGATCAAGCCGGATAATTTCGTTGGCCTGAGAGAGTGAATGTCTTAAACCGACCAGATAATCACCGGCCACATGCACATCGGCAAAATCGTAGTCGCCACGGGTAATTTGCCTGATGAGACTGCCATCGGTAAAAGCCTGATAAATATGAACTCTGCCATGCCAGCAACTTACAAAATAAAGAGA
>JAAZGQ010000148.1 GCA_012511135.1 Bacteroidales bacterium
AAATCGGCAAAATGCCTGTTTTCCAATTTCTTTTGCAACGATGCTTTGGAGCTGTTCTTTTCATAATGATCCACCAGGCTTTCGGGCTTGAGAGCTTGTTGTTTGGGAATCCGCTTAGCGGAGGGAGGAACAAGCTGTGCAACCGGCTCCGCTGTCGGCCTTGAAACCGGAGAATTTGGTGTCTCCTGTGTTGGTGTTATATCAACTACAGCGGGGCTAAGAATCGGCTCCGCTGCGGGAGCTTCCTTCTTGAAAGCGGATTTTGCCGGAACTGCTTCCTTCTTTTGAGAAATCGGCTCCGCCGCAGGAGCTTCCTGTATTTGAGCAAACTCTTCCACTTCGGAAGTATCCGTCTTTGGGAGCGCAGCTTCTGCTTGTGTCAGAGGACTTAGCTCCTTTATGTCCTGCATCAGGCTGTTGATGTTTTCGAGTTTGCACAGGGAAAGCTCCAGCAATTCCTTGGGAAAATTCGGAATCCGGCTTAAACCAGACCATAATAAATTTAGTTCTTTCAGTTCCTTAAAAAGTTTTTCCTTATTCATTTTAATCTCTTATTGTAGATTGTTTTTAATACTTGCTCCAGATCACTGCGCATACGAGCTGCCGACTGTTTGTGCTGATTGCAAAAAAGAACCACAACATAGGTTTTTTCTTCCAGCATCCAATAACCGGCGTAAGCCATTACCGATGTCATCGATCCGCTTTTTAGACGCAGGCTTCCAGGCAGATTTTTGCCAAAATTAGCTACTGTACCTTCTAATGCGGCCTGAGGCAGGCTGTTGAAAAAGGCATCAGTTTGCGGGCTTTCAGTGGCCATATAATGCAGCAGCTCAGCCAGGCTTGCCGCATCCACCCTATTCAGGGGAGACAAGCCAGAGGCATCGTAGAGTTGCCAGTTACCGATATCCACTCCCTTTTGCGCCCAAAAACGCAGCAAGACTTCCAGGCCATCCTGTGCAGAAACCGGTGCCTCTGCCCCGCCAGCCAAGGCCAAATGTCGCAGTAAATATTCGGTAAATAAATTATTACTGCGATAATTGATTATTTTTATCAATTCAGGCAAAGGCTTAGACCAGCTGGTATGAAAGACAACCGCTTCGGTAAGTCCCTGCGATTTTTCGGAGCGAATAAATGCTTCTGCAGCTTGCTTAATTCCCTTTTCCGTTTTTGCATAATAACTCCCTTTGACTTTAATTCCTGCCTTGATTAATTCCTGATACAAATTAGAGGCAAGAAAAGCGGGTGGATCGGGAATATCTCCCTTGATAACAAATTCATACCGATTGGCCGGGATGCTGCCATACAACACCCGTTCCCAACTATACGGAGCGCCATAAAAATAAGCACTGTCTTTGGTATTATTTTGGGCGATCAGCTTATTGCTGATTTGCATTTGAGGCAAGGCTGGTTTTAGGTAAAGAATCTCAGGTTGAGTACCAGCCACTCCAGATTTCAAACCGAGACGAAACATATTGTCAAAAACCGCCAGGCCATACACTCCGGCTGCGTAATAGTTGCCCAAGTCTTCCCATAACCAGTAGGGCGAAACGGCTTCCGTATCAAAAAGAGAGGCATCGGCAATAATATCGCCCTCAATGCTGTTTATTCCCAATTGTTTTACAGCTCGTACCCAGTCCTGCAAAAAAAGCTCAGGTTGTTCTTCGGTATATTCCGATCCCAGCGAGGGATCACCTCCGCCCAGTATATAAAGATCTCCTTTGAGGCTGCCTTTTTCCAATAATCCTCTATAGGCCAGCTCTGTCTTGAAACGCTTATCCGGACCCAAAAATTCCAGAGCGGCAGACACAGTAAGTAGTTTAGCTACCGAAGCGGGCACCAATGCCTGCTCTGAATTCATTTCGGCAAGCAGATCTCCCGACTGAACTTCCTGAAGCACATAAGCCAGACTGCTACCGGAATATGCTTCTGCATCCAACTGTATTGTTTTCTCTGCGCTCAGTCCGTAACCGAAAACACAGAGTAAGCACATAAGGCTGAAGATTCTCATTTAAGCCTTTAAAACCTGTAATACATCACAAACCCGGTTTTGGTAGTTGGATCCAACAACCAGAGAGTTTGTTTATTTTCATCCATCTTTACGACCTCTACCGAATAACTGTTTTCTATTCCGCTAATACCTTTTACATTCAATGTCATAACACATTGTTTTCCCAATTCCGGATCCTGATCCAGGCTCATCTGCAAGATTTTGTTTTGGCTGTCGCTCTGTATCCTGAAAGAACAGGCTTGAGAGTTGTCGGCCAATTGATGAATCTCTGCATTGTACACAAAAAGAGGGTCCTGATCTTGATAAACTCCGAAGAGCTCCTGGGAATTCAGATATTCTCTGGCTGCTTTAAGCAAAGGGTCTTCCCGTTCACAGCCAAGGTAAAGCAAGCTTGATATCAGGATAAGTGCCAGTATGCCAATATATCTTTTCATAACTTATTCCACTTTTAATTG
>JAAZGQ010000001.1 GCA_012511135.1 Bacteroidales bacterium
CCGCTGATTTATTACACCTTAACATTTTGTATTATGAAAAAAGCATCTTTTCTTATCGCCCTCATTGCCCTGTTGCTCAGCTCTTGTTGCAAGGAAAACGCTTTGATCGTACAAGTGAACAATCCCTCCGGTCTGGACAGAAACCGCGAAAGCGTAGAAATCAGGCTGGATGACATCAAAGACCTGCTGAACACCAAAAAAGACACAAGCTGCAGCTACGTGGTCTTTGACGCTCAGGGTCAGGAAATCCCCAGTCAGCTTATCCTCAGCTCCACACCGGCCAAACTCCTGTTTCAGGCCTCGGTCAAAGCCGGCGATTCCAGCACCTATACCATCATAAAAGGCAAAGCTCAGTCCTACGAAACCATGGTACAAACCACCTTTATGCCCAGCCGCAAAGACGACATGTCCTGGGAAAACGACAAAATCAGCTTCCGCATGTACGGACCGGCTCTGGTCAATGACCCTCAGGAGGGCATGGTGAGCGGCGGACTGGACATTTGGGTAAAACGCACTTCGAAACTGGTCACCCAGCAATGGTATCAGGACGAATTCGACGGTAAATCCACCTATCACCACGACAACGGCGAAGGCCTCGATTTCTATGCCGTAGGCACGACTTTGGGTGCCGGAGCCCTGGCTCCCTACGTCGACGACAAACTCTGGCTGGTTGGTAATAACTTTGTTTCTTACAAAATTTTGGAAAACGGACCCATTCGCACCACTTTTGCCCTGGAATACGAAGCCTACGACTGCAACAGCAAAGCCCTGAGCGAAACACGCATAATCAGCCTCGATGCCGGTTCACAGCTCAACAAATTCAGCGTTATCTACAAAGGCAACGACGGCGAAGTGATTCCGGTAGCTGCCGGCTTTCCTTTCAGAGGCTTTGAACAAAAGAAACCAGGCAAAAAAGAATTGCACAGCATTGACGATTGCAACAGCATTGTTTACGATAAAACGCTGGGTTATGTAGCTTATGCTGAACCCGAACATGCCGAAAACGGTATCCTCTTTTTGGGGAGCCTTATGCCGGGAGGCTCTGAGCAGGCTCTTATCGGGCGGGGCCACGTGCTCAACAGCAGCCAGGCCACCATCGGCAAGGAATTTGTGTATTATTCAGGAGGCGGCTGGAGCAAGGGCGGTTTTCAGGACCTCGCAGCCTGGACAGCCTATATGAAAGACTTCGCCCTGAAGCTAAACGAGCCTTTGCAGATCAGCCTGAGAACCGCCTGCCTCAACTAAGCAGCAGCTTCGTTTTGGCTGCGGCAAGCTAATTTGACTGCGGCAGCTTATTTTACCCGCATAAAAGCAAACATCCTCAACAGCAGACGAGGTAGCGGACGCTCCCCTCTTTTACGCAGATTGAGGTACCAGCCTATTTTTTTGAGCAGGGGAATTTTGTGGGTTTCCACAAACTCGATCAGAGTGCCTTCGGGAGCCTGAATGTAGGAGAAATTGCCCGCAGCTTCGCCCATATCAAGACTCTCGGTAGCCCGGGCACTGTCCACGGTAAAAGGAAAGCCCTTTTGGCTGACTTCGTTGCGAAGTTCGTCTATGCCGTTGATGTCGTAACAAAGATGCATAAAACCGGGATCTCCCCAGATGCGTCCATCGAACACCCCGCGGGCGGGCCGGTCCAGGCTTTGAATCAGCTCAATGTACGAAGGTCCGAAAAAGGGACTGAAGCTGCCCTGGTAGTGTTTGGTATGCGTCAACAGCAGACGACGGAATTGGCCCCCTGCTCCGGGCAGCCCCTGCCAGTCATCGAACAGGCCGCTTTGGTCGTAAATCAGCTCGTCGTAGCCCAAAATATCGCGGTACACCCGGAGGCTCTCTTCGATGTTTCTGACCCCTATCACCGCCCCCGACACACCGCCGTTGGCCTGTTGTTGCTGAGGAAAGAGCACAAAAGGATGCTCCATCACTTCCCAGTGGTTGCCAAAAGGATCGCG
>JAAZGQ010000149.1 GCA_012511135.1 Bacteroidales bacterium
AAAAAGATCTTTTTTCGTTCATTTCCGCGAAGCATGATATGGTAACAACCTGATTCGCTGTATAGTCTCTGTGTTCTGGCCATTAGATGCCCTCCAATTTATTTCGCCAGGCATGAAAAAAGGACCCCTCATTGGCAGTCTGTAATTACGATATTATACAAATACTGTTAATATCCTGCCTGGTGACAATAAATATATGGTAAATAGTTTGTTGGTTAGTGGCGAGGAGTAGCCTGTGCTGGTGAGATTGTCGGGGTCATGTTTTTGCCGGCTCGCCGCTTAGCAGAGATGATCGTTTGAAGTGCGGGATTGTTGATAATATTTTAGCTGGTTCGTTGGGCAAGGTGACAAACGGACCGTCCCCTTGTCACCGTTGGGCAAGGTGACAAAAGGACCGTCCCCTTGTCACCAGATGTTGCAAAAGTGGATATTTTTGCTTATTCTAAAAATAAGTTATCCAAGTTCGTATTTGTGATTCTAGCATATTTCAATCTGTGTATTTAGGACTCAATTTTAATAAACGGAGGTCGGTTTTAGCGGGGGTGTTTTTTCAGACAAGAAGTATCGGATGTTTAAGTTTATTGTTTCTTTCTATGAGAATCTGTGGCGGAAAAGTGTTTGTTGGAATAAGGAGGTGCGAAAATGAAAATTGTGTTGCCCCAAAAACCTTTCTTGAAAGGGACGGTGGCCTGTCTGCTGATGGTGATGCTGGTCCTTTCACCTTTGAATGCCCTGGGCCTGAACCTGCCTGTTGATATGGTGAAAATGGATGACGCAACGGAGGTAATGGAAAAAGATTCGGATATAGTGATGGTATTTGTCATCGGCAGCAGCAGTTATACTGTCGATGGAGAGTTGATGGCCATGGATGTCAGTCCGACCATTATCGAAGCGCGGACCTTGCTGCCCATCAGATTTGCTGCCACTCCTCTGGGAGCGGATGTGGGTTGGAATGAGACTGACCGTAAGGTTACAGTTTTGTTGGGGACGACGAAGATAGAGCTGTGGATAGGTGAGAGCAAAGCGGTGGTAAATGGACAAACCGTACCCATAGATGCTGACAATCCCAATGTAAAACCTTTGATCTTAAACGACCGCACCATGCTGCCCCTGCGATTTGTCACTGAAAATTTAGGCTGTGGGGTGGGATGGGATGAGGTAACCCAGAAGGTAACCATCACCAAAGCTAAAGCTGTTGCGAAAGAGGATACAGGGGACATATCTGACAGCAAAAAACCTGGCATTGATCCCGTCGAAATAAAAAAACCGGTGGATATCATTGGTGACCTGGGCACAATGAAGGATCCCGATGAGGAAGAACCAGAAATGAAGATGCCCGATGCCAGCAAATTACCAGAGTTTAAACAGCCGGGCCAGATTATCGATGTCAGCAAGTTACCGAAATTTAAAGAACCGGAAGTCCTGGATATTAAGGACAAGGCTTATTACGAAAATTACTATGGCACAGTTTTGACAATGGACAAGGATCTGCTGACTACCCCTGGTAAAAACTATCAGTGGGGTATAAGCAATACTAAAGATATGAGTCTGCAGTATTATGGATTCTATCTGAAACCGGAGGGGCAATACGATAAATATCGGGCTGATTACTATCTGGACAGCAGTGCCAAAACCGATCTGATAATGGAAATCCGGAAGGATACCAAAGATGGGATGGTTATTAAATCTCTTACCTTAAAGCCTGGTGAAACCTTGAAAGATGTAAGCATAGATATCGCCGGTGTGGATAAATTGTACGTTGGATCTGAATTAAGGATCTCCCATGGCCTGGTCAAAAAAATAGTAGTGGGACAGCCGGTATTCATTAAAAACAAATAATGGAGCAGCTGCCAGTGGCGGGAGATCCGCCCTGACCTGCTTTTATCGGTTAGATCAGTGGCTTCCTTACCTGGTAGGGGAGCCACTCTTGTTGGGCATACTTACTTCATATATCTTTTCAGCTCTTCATAAAAATTTTCACGTGTGCCGGCAAGTATGACAACGACTATTTCATCATCTTCTTCAACAATGGTATAAGCCAGTTCATAGTTGGTTTTATTGTGGAATATATCACAGCAATATATGCCGCTAAGATCGCCAGTTTTAGGTTCACCCCCATAGGGATCCTTTAGAATCTGATCGATAGCGGCCTGGAATTTATTTTTCAACGACTTATCTTTAAGCTTTTTTAGATAGCGAGCAGCCGGGGGCAAAATGATTAATTTGGCCATCAGTCTGCCTCCGAGCCGAAGACATCTTCATAACTATCACCTGGTGCTTGACCTTTAGCTGCCAGACGGGCCTCGTCAAGCAAGCGTTCCACGGCGGGACGAACCTGGTGGCGGGTTGCTTTGAACTTATCCAGTAGTTCTTGTCCGGAAAGACCTTGAGCTATTAAATCGGCCAGGAGCTGTTCGTCAAATTCTCCGCTGCTTTCCCGAACGGGACGGATGACGATGGCATTATTTTCGACGTAGCATTCTACTTCCTTGTCAATGCCGACGCTGTTATAGAATTCTATCGGTATGGTTATCTGGCGTTTCTGTGACACTGAAATACGTTTTTTAATCATGGGGTTTTCTCCTTTGGTGCTAACCCGGGACATTGGTATTCCCCCCTCTGTCAATCTATGCTGATCCAATAGAAAACATGCAAAGAATCTTTGATTAATAATAGCAAGGAAACAAAGAAAACTCAACCTTGACAAAGGGACTGACAAGGAAAAGGCTGACAAGGGGACGGTCCTTTTGTCACCGTCCCCTTGTCATTAAGATTAATATTTTACTGAATAACCCCCGGATATATCAGCATCTTCAAAATCTGTGCCATCGATCTGCCCTTGAATTTCATCGGCTACATCATCTTCCAGCCATAGCAGATCGGATTTATCAATTTTATCATCAGAATCATATTCGGTGGAACTTCTGGCATTAACCACTATATCATACAAGATATCATCTTCATCACCGCTTAAACTAATAGCTACAGTAATGTCGCTGTCACCAAAGTACTGGTACCCGGCATTCCTGAAAGTATAGTTCACATCATCTTCAATATCGCTTAAATCATCGGTTCCCCAACTATAAGTATAGGAGCTGCCGTTATATTTGACATATAATTTGGAATCATCGGCATCGCTTAGTTTGCCGGTGATATCGGCATATTCATAATCGGTGCCATCGACAGCATCGGTTAATTCTTCTTCGACATCATCCAGGAACGATTCAATGTCATCTTTGTCTATCTCAGCAAGATCATCATAATCGCTTTTACTTCCAAAATCCAGCTTGATTGTATAGGCAATATCGTCTTCATCGCCGCTTAAATTTAAGGTTACCTTAATTTCGTCGTCATCAAAATAGTCATCACCAGCATCTTCAAAAATATCCTGGAGGTCTGCTTCAATATCGCCTAAATCACCCCCGGAGGATTTATCAAGTCCTGCGATCTCATTTTCCAATTGGGTGATTTGTTTTTTAAGTGCGGCTATTTCCGCGTCTTTATCCGCTGAAGATTGGCCGGTAAGCAAGACCCGGTAGTTGGCTTCATCCCAGGTTACATCACTGCCCAGCAGTTCCATGATCATCCGCAAGGGGACATATGTCCGGTCATTTATAATAAAAGGCTGATCAGTATGTATTACTTCTGAGTTATTATAAAAAACTTTAACACCTGAATAGGCATCAACTTGCTGGGGTGAATTCAAGTCGCCAAAAGCAGCAGAACCAATCACCATGGTAAAAACAAAGGCTAAAACCATGATCAAGGAAAGCTTGTTTTTAATTTTCTTCATTGCTATTTTTCTCCTTTTTACTTTAAATAACATATTTCGCATCACAAAGCATACAACAATTTGTCAGGAGTAAGTCAGACTGCTGGATAATATCAGTTTTAGGCAGGCAGGTTAATCTGCTCTCCATTACCAGTTTTCTGTCATGATCAAGACATACTTAATTTTACCCGGAGCCGAATCTGAAAATCTACGAAAGCTGGCTGTAAATTTGCGGCAAAACTGCCGCAAAATCTGACAAGGGGACTGACAAAAGGACCGTCCCTGTGTAACCGTTACCTTTGTGGAATTTTATATAAGGGGAATATATCCTGATCTTTTATTTCGATACAATTAGTGCAGGGCATAAATCCTGCTCTTATGGCTTCATCCTCGGTTACAAACCAGACCTGGGATTCAGGTGCGATTTTTTGTGCAAGTTCGCAGGAGGGATCGTGATACTGGGTAATTCTAATATTGGCTACGAATTTACCGGCTTCCGGTTTGGCCGGTGCTGGCAGATTTTTTTCGGTATATATCGAATAAGTGTCTCCATCAGTTGCGACCACTATATTTCCATTCAGATCGGTTCTATAAACTGAAGCACCGGCTTCTTTCAAAGTGGATATTGTCAATCCTGATGGGTGGGCGAAACTATTGTCGGCACCAACTGATATAATAGCTATTTCAGGTTTGACATTTTTAAGAAAACTTCCGGTGACGGCATTTATACCGCCATGGTCGCTGACTTTTAATATTTCAGCAGAAATGTTCCCATTAAGTGCATTTCTTGCTAACATTCCAGCATCACCGGGAAAAAGAAATTTGATTTTACCTGTTTCGAGCCTGCACACTACCGAACTATTATCAGCGTCTGTCCAGTTGTGTGGTCCGGTAAGAATCTTTAAAGTTGTGTCTCCAAAAGTGTATTTTTGGAGTGCATCAGATACCCGGGGGCAGCCTTCGGCTCTGGCAGCTGTGGAAAAATTTTTATATAATTCTGAAAAGGGATCTTCCAGGCCGCAGTCCAGGATTTCTTTGACTGTAAAAGCTTTCATGATACCGGGCAGCCCGCCGATGTGATTTTCATGCGGGTGGGTGGCGATCATTAATTCAATATCGTCAACCCCCTGTGCCTTGAGGTAATTGATCACGGTTTCTGCGTGGGCTTCGCTGCCGCCATCAATCAATATGTCAT
>JAAZGQ010000010.1 GCA_012511135.1 Bacteroidales bacterium
ATCTCTTGCCCGATCAGAATGATTTGTCGGAATTACTTGGTTTTGAGCCCGATGCGCAAGGCAACAAACTGCCGGTGTATCATTTCCCGGCCACCAAAGAGGTGATTGAGAAAATAAAGAAAAGCCCTATCGTAAACGCTGTTCGTATAGAGCCTGCGCAGATTGGCATCAACGATTTGGGTGGCCCGGTATTTACTTTAAGTGATGAAATTGCCTGGACCCGCGATAACTTCGGCCCTTTATGGATACCTCGTAAAGGCGCAGTAATTGAACTGAATCCCCGCAATGTCCTGCTTTACGGCAGGGCGATTCGTGCCTATGAGCGCCACAATCTCGAGGAACGTCAGGGGCGTTATTTTATTGACGGAAAGCCGGCAGAACAATATACCTTCGAAATGGATTATTATTGGATGATGGGAGACAACCGGCATAATTCTGCCGATTCCAGAGCCTGGGGTTTTGTGCCCGAAGACCATGTCGTGGGTAAGCCCATGCGTGTGTGGCTGTCGCTGGACAAAGACCGTAATTGGTTTCAGGGAAAAATACGCTGGAAACGTTTTATGAAAAAAGCCGTTTAGAATTTGTAATGTCTGTAGTCTTGTTATCAACGGCCTATCTGGCGCCGGTGTCATATTATGTTTTGCTGGCAGGAGCCGAAAGGGCTATGATAGAACAATTCGAGAACTATCAGAAACAGTCTTATCGCAATCGTTGCATAATAGCTGCCGCCAACGGCCCTCTGGTGTTGAGTATTCCGGTGCAAAAATCTTTGCCCGGCAAAAATCTGATCCGCGACATAAAACTGTCCGGACACGGGAACTGGCAACATATGCATTGGAACAGTCTGGTTTCGGCCTATCGCTCCAGCCCGTTTTTTGAGTTTTATCAGGACGATATTCGTCCTTTTTACGAAAAGAAGTACAAGTATTTGTTCGATTTCAATGAGGCCTTGAGAGAGGAAATTTGCGCTTTGCTCAATCTGGAGACCAGGCTTGAGTTCAGCACCACCTATATCGGGCAATCAGAGCCGCCCGGCCAGGGAACTGAAGCGATAAAAAGAGCAAGCCGGGAAGAAGAAAGCAAAAAAACAGCCGGCCGGGGAACTGAAATCCTGGATTACAGAAATATCCTGCATCCCAAAAAACAGAGGCTCAACAACTTGTTGCCGGGCTCTTATGTACAGGTTTTTGATCAAAAGTTTGGTTTTTTGCCCGATTTGTCTGTGCTCGACCTTTTGTTCAATACTGGTCCCGAAGCCCTTTTATATTTAATGCATAAACAATGAACGAAGACATCTATACCCTGCCCAATCAGATACGTGTCATTCGCAGGCACTGCGATGCCGGAGTCTCTTGTTGCGGCTTTGCCATTGCCGCAGGTTCGCGTGACGAAGAGGAAAAGGAACAGGGCCTGGCTCATTTTACGGAACATTTATTATTTAAAGGTACGCAGAAACGCAAAGCTTTTCACGTGCTCAACCGTTTGAATGCCGTAGGCGGCGAGTTGAATGCCAGCACAGGTAAGGAAGATACTTTTGTTTACGGACTTTTTCTCAAAAATGATTATGAAAGGGCTCTGGAGCTTTTGACTGATATGCTTTTTCATTCCACCTTTCCTCAAAAAGAAGTTGAAAAAGAAAGAGATGTTGTGCTGGACGAAATCAACAGCTACGAAGACTCCCCTTCGGAATTGATTTTTGACGATTTTGAACGATCTATGTTTGAAGACCACCCCTTTGGTCGCAATATTCTGGGCGTGCCCGAAAGTTTGCAAACATTCAAATCTCAGGATTTCAGGGCTTTTGCCCGGCGCTGTTATACTACCGATCGCCTGGTCTTTTTTTCGCTCTCGCCCCTGGAGGACAAAAAAATAGATGCACTCATACAAAAATACCTGGGGCAGATTCCTGACAGTTCTGCAGCCTCGGTGCTAAAACAACGCAGCAGCCCCTTGCCTGTCAGGGCCTTCAAAAAGCAAATTACCCGAAACACCCATCAGACACATGTCTTGTATGGCAACAGGGCCTGTTCCATGTACGACGAAAAACGATATGCCTTGTTTTTGCTGAACAACCTGCTAGGGGGTCCGGGCATGAACAGTCGACTGAACAGCCTGCTCAGGGAACATGCAGGCCTGGTTTATACAGTGGAATCGGGGCTTAGTTTTTATACAGACACCGGTCTGTGCTCAATTTATTTTGGCAGCGACCCCAAAAACACCGATCGTTGCCTGTCGCTCATAGACAAAGAATTGAAGCGCCTGAGAGAACAGCCTCTGAGTTCTGCAAAATTGCATTTTGCCAAAAAACAACTTTTTGGCCAGTTGAGCATAGCCTATGAAAACAAGGAAAGCAGGGCTTTGAATATGGGTAAGAATTTGTTGTATTACAATAAATGTGAGCCCTTGAGTGACTTTTTGACCAAAATTGAGGCGGTAGATGCCATGCAACTCTGCGAAGTAGCTTCCGAGGTGTTTAATCCTTCGGAACTGTCTTTGCTGGTGTACTCCTGAATCACTTAGTGCGCACTTGAATCGCTTAATCAGCTCCCGATTGATTTGTTGAGCTCCCAAAAGGATTAATCCCGTCCTATGGTTGAACCTGAGGTCGTGGGATGTAGTTTTCGTAAGATTGGCAAACTTTGGCCGAAAATTCGATGCCCAAAGCAATAATCTTTTCCCAGTCGTTTTGTCTGAGCAATGCTAAATCTTTGCGTTTTATGTCTGCCAGCATTAGTCCGTAAAGTATGCCCGCGTTGAAAGAATCGCCTGCACCAACGGTGCTGAGGGTTGGGATTTTTTTGACCGGGTAGCTGGCCGAAAATTCAGGGCAATACAGCTCTACTTTTTTGTCGGCTGCCGTAAAAATAAAGTGTTCGCAATACGGAGCTATTTTTTCACGATAAATATCACCGGCCTGCTGTTTTTGATACAGAGCCCCGAAGTCGTCTTCAGACCCCCTGATGATGTCGGCATAACGGTAATTTTCTATCAACACCGGATTTAGAGACTTAGCCTGATAGCTGTGCGATTTTCGGAAATTGATATCGTAATAGATCAGTGCCGATTTTTGGACAGCTTTTTCCAGAAAAGCTTTGACTCGTTTGCGCAGTAAGGGATTCAAGGCGTAATAAGAGCCAAAAATTACAATATCATCCGGATTGATGGGCGGGAAATTGCCCTGCAGGCCTTTGATGGTATAATCTTTGTAAAAAGTATAATTGGCATCGTTGTTTTCGTTCAGAAAAGCTAACGCGACAGCTGTATTGGTGTCGTTGTGCAGGTTCATGTATTTGGAAGACAAACCGTTGTTTTCCATAAAGTCGGTGATAAGTTTGCCCACCTGATCCTGGCCCAAATCGCTGACAAAATATACCGGAAGGCCAAGACGTCCTAAAGAAATCAGACCATTGAATACCGATCCGCCCGGAGTAGCCGACACGGGCTGTTGGTTTTTAAAGACAATATCCAGGATGCTTTCTCCGATCCCAATAATTTTTCGCATAGCTCAGGCTTGAATAAGCAAAGATAGGGAAGTTCTCTTAGTGATAAAATTATTTTATTTTAGAGGGATTAATTGTAATCATTTATCTTAGAATTCAATTATTTATACTACCTTTGCGCCCGCTTCTGACGATAGAAGCCTGGAGGATTTCCTCTTGTATAAAACACAGTTAATGAAGACATTCGAAGAATTGGGCCTGATCCCCGAACTATTGCAGGCCATTACGGAATTGGGTTTTGAGCTCCCGATGCCCGTTCAAGAAGAGGTAATCCCTTATTTACTTGGAGAAGAAAACGACATCATCGCCCTTGCTCAGACGGGTACAGGAAAAACGGCGGCTTACGGCTTGCCGGTGCTTCAAAAAATCAATGTAGAATTCAGACAGCCTCAGGCTTTGGTACTTTGTCCAACCAGAGAACTATGCTTGCAGATTGCTGATGACCTGAATGATTTTTCAAAATATCGAAAAAATCTCAGAGTGCTGCCCGTATATGGCGGCTCCAGTATCGAAAGCCAGATCAAGACCTTAAAAAAAGGTGTTCATGTGGTCGTGGCCACTCCCGGTCGTTTGCTCGACCTTATGAACAGGCGTTGTGTAGATCTTTCTTCCATAGTCAATGTTATTTTGGATGAAGCAGACGAAATGTTGAATATGGGCTTTTCGGAAAGCATTGACGCCATTTTGGCTGAGGTGCCCAAAAACCGGAATACTTTGTTGTTTTCGGCAACCATGCCGGACGAGATTGCCCGTATCTCCAAAAAATATATGTCCAGGCCACACGAAATTGTGATAGGCAACAGGAACGAAAGCACAGCCAATGTCAGACACGAGTATTATATGGTTCAGGCCAGAGATAAATATCTGACATTAAAAAGAATAGCCGACTATTACCCCAATATCTACGGGATTGTGTTTTGCCGCACCCGTAAGGATACTCAGGAAATTGCCGACAAACTCATACAGGACGGCTACAGTGCCGATTCTTTGCACGGTGATCTTTCGCAGCAACAACGCGATTATGTGATGCAAAAATTTCGTGTACGCAATATACAATTGCTGGTAGCCACCGATGTCGCTGCCAGAGGTTTGGATGTTACAGATTTGAGCCACATCATCAACTACAGCCTTCCTGACGAGAGTGAAGCCTATACCCACCGCAGTGGCCGAACGGGCCGCGCCGGCAAAACAGGCATATCCATCTCTATTATTAACCTAAAGGAAAAGCACAAAATCAGAGAGATCGAAAAAAAGATCAACAAAACTTTTACTGCGGCCAAAATGCCCAGTGGCAAGGATATTTGTGCCAAACAGGTGTTCAGCCTGATAGATCGTATCGAAAAGGTCAAGGTGAACGAAAAGGAGATTGCCGATTTGTTGCCTCAGGTATACCGCAAATTGGAATGGCTCGAAAAAGAAGACCTGCTCAAGCGTATCGTTTCGCTGGAGTTCAACCGCCTGATTGATTATTATCAGGAAGCTGAAGAAATTCAGACTATAGACGAGACTGCTTCCGGCAAGCGTGAACGTAACAAGACTGCGCAATCAAGTCGTGAGTTTTCCGGGCCCGAGCCGGGATACACCAAGGTTTTTATTGGCCTGGGCAGGATGGATGGCATCAATCCCAAAAACATCCTGGGTTTGGTGAGCGATTATGTGGACAGAAAAATACAGGTAGGCCGTATTGACTTTTTTACCCGCTATTCCTTGTTTGATGTTGAAGAAAAGTCGGCCAGGAATGTGGTTAATGCCCTGAGAGACCTCGATTTCCTGGGACGTAAAGTCCGGGTAGATCTGGCCACTCCCGAGCAGATGAGCAGGGCTTCGAAAGAACGTAAGGCTTATGCTCCTGAAAACAAGTACGCCCGCAACAAAAAGCCATCCTACAAAAGAGCTGACGAAGAAAGAAGTTCTACGGGGGGCTATTATCGTGATTCTTATTCCGGGGCTGGGCGCAAAGCCTACAAGAGCAGAAATGTGGGATCGCGCAAGAAATGAATTTTTTGCATGGATCATGGTCAAATATTAAAATAATTATCTTACCTTTGCGGCCACTATTTTCTAATTTATTAAATAACAGCAGAATGTATTTGCCGAAAGAAAAAAAGCAAGAAAACTTCGAAAAATACGGAACGTCCAACACGGATACTGGCTCACCCGAGTCCCAGATCGCCTTGTTTTCATACCGTATTTCTCATTTGACTGGACATTTAAAGTCAAATCGTAAAGATTATAGCACCGAACGCTCCCTTAAAATGATGGTAGGCAAACGTCGTCGTTTGCTCGATTACCTCAAGGAAAAAGATATTGAAAAATATCGTGCGTTGATCAAAGAGCTGGGTATCAGACGATAAGAGCCTGATCCAATTTAAAGACCGGTCTTGAAAGTTCTGGAATATCCCTGGCTTTTGAGACCGGTCTTTTTTAATACCATCACATTAAGTTCATTTCTGTATTATTGTCCTTTTTTTATCCATTCGGTTATGAATATCCGATTTAGTATCCATTACCAGACCTATCCGGGGCAAGAACTGTTTTTTTGCGGTTCTATGGATAAGACAGCTTACCTGAGTGACGAAAATGCTTTGAGAATGACTTATCAACCAGGAGGGTATTGGTCGCTGGATTTGCCTGTAAATCAAGAAGGTTTACTCTTTTATCGCTATCTGGTCAGTGAGAACGGCAACATCAGCCGAAGGGAATGGGGACGTCATCAATTTTTAGTTTCTTCCCCGACCGAAAATCTAATGGAAGTACGCGATGCCTGGCAGACCGAACCGGGGAAAATAGCCGGAACTGCTATTCCTGTTTTTTCACTAAGATCAGATAAAGATTGGGGCATCGGTGATTTCGGTGATCTGTTTCTTATGATTGATTGGCTTGAACAGAGCGGACAAAAAATCCTCCAGCTTTTACCCCTCAACGACACGACCAATAGTTTTTCCTGGTACGATTCTTATCCCTACAGTGTGATTTCGGTTTTTGCCCTGCATCCCATTTATGCATCCCCTTCTTTGCTGCCGGCGCTCGAGGACAGGGACAGGGCCGGGGCCTTCGAAGAGCGGGCTAAGCTTCTGAACCTGAGCGAGAGTGTTCAATATGAAGAAGTATTGTCGCTAAAATGGGATTATTTTCGTCTGCTTTTTGATCAGGAGCAGGAGCGAATAAACCAATCGGCAGGATATAAAGATTTTGTAGAAGAAAACAGCTACTGGCTGCAGCCCTATGCCGCCTATTGCTATTTATTGAGAAAACATAATACTCCCAATCCTGCGGCTTGGGGAGAATATGCACAATACCAGGGCGAAAACATCAATAAACTTTGTGATCCGAAACAGAGTTGGCATAAGGACATAGCTATACACTATTATATCCAGTTTCAGCTTCACCGGCAGCTGGAGCAGGTGCATGCCTACGCCGCTCAAAAAGGCATATTGCTCAAGGGAGATATTCCGATAGGCGTTAATCGCTTTAGCGTGGAAAGCTGGCAACATGCAGCTCTGTTTCGCAAAGAACTTCAAGCGGGTGCACCCCCGGATGAATTTTCCGACCAGGGCCAGAACTGGGGTTTTCCGGTCTACGACTGGGAAGAAATGCAGCGTCGGCAATACGATTGGTGGCGTAAGCGCTTGCAACATATGGCCAGGTATTTTGATGCGTATCGAATAGATCATATTTTGGGTTTTTTCCGAATCTGGAGTATACCTGCCGGCTCCGTTTCGGGTTTGTTGGGTTATTTCAGACCGGCTTTGCCTTACAGTCCGCAAGAGATCAGGGCTTTTGGGCTGGATTTCAACGAACTTACCATGTGCAGGCCTTTTATTGACGAGGCTATGCTACAGGAATATTCCGCCCCGGAAATTGCCGGTTTTTTACAAAGTACACAAGCCAATAAGGGATTTTCGCTCAAAAAAGAACTGGATACGCAAGCTAAAGTATTGGCCTATTTTGGAGCCTCCGATCAGGAAGAAATCTCCTGGGTGCGAGAGGCTTTATGCCGTTTGTGCATTGAAGTGCTTTTTGTCGAAGACCCCGACAAGGCTGGCCATTATCACCCAAGAATTCTTGGAAATCAAACGGCAGCTTACCGCTCTTTGAGTACTGCACAACAAAAAGCCTTCGATAGTCTTTACGAGCATTTTTATTTCGAAAGGCACAACGAATTTTGGAAAGAGCAGGCTATTAAAACTTTGCCCGAGTTGATTTCCTCAAGCAACATGATCGCCTGCGGCGAAGATTTAGGAATGATTCCGGCCTGCGTACCCCGGGTAATGGAGCAGCTCTGTATGTTGAGCCTGGAGCTGGAGCGTATGCCCAAAAGCCCTGATTTTGAATTTGAGCCTTTGGATCGGATTCCCTATTTATCGGTTTGTACAAGTTCTACGCACGATATGTCTCCCCTCAGGGCCTGGTGGGAAGAGAATCCCCGGCAGGCAGGACGTTATTGGCAAAAGATTTTGCATGAACAGGGAGATGCTCCTTTGGAATGCAGTGCCGATTTGGCCTACAGAATATTGAAACATCAACTTGCTTCCAATGCGATGTGGGTGATTTTGCCCTGGCAGGATTGGCTTTCGATGCATGCCGATTTGAGAAAAAATCAGGCCGGAACGGAGCGTATCAATAGGCCTGACAACTCAAAACATCATTGGAATTACAGAATACATCTTAACATAGAAGAGTTCCTGAATTCCACTACTCTCAACAAGACTATACGCCAAATGCTAGTTGATTCCGGGCGTTAATTTCGCCAGATTTAGAAATTATTCGTTCAATTCAATAATGCCGTTAAAGTGAATGTGCTGGCGGTCAGGATCCTGAACCGAGAGGCTGCAATTGCCCGCCGGAAAGGCAGAGAGATATAAAACATAGCTTATACCCGCTATGTCCTTAGGTTTGATAGTGATATCCAACCTGGAGTTTTTCCCCTCTTTAATCTGATAGACAAAATCCGTCGAAATAAATTTTACTCCGCTTTCGTCCGGGCCGATAGGAGCTTTATAAGCTCTTCCGTAGTAAGGGAGATAAGCTTGTATGGTGTCAGGACTTACTTTCAGGTAAAAACCGTAATCCAGATTGACGCTCCTCCAGGCCATGGGATGTGCCGTATGTGCCTGAAAAACAAATACCCGGTTTTCGATAGCTGTTTTAAAAGATCTTGCTTCCTCTGCAGAGGCTGGTGTTGATCCTGATCCTGATCTCTTTAAAGCATAAACATTATTCAGGCAGCAAGCAAAACAAAGACTAAGCGCGAGTGTAAGCTTAAAGATTTTCATGGGAAACAAAATTTACGGTAAATACTAATTAATGGCAAAAGCTTAAAATTTCAGGACTTCAAAAGTATTAATTACAATGTGAATAAGCCCGGAAGAAAAATATAATTATATATAAAAGAATTATAAGAAAGCGTAAAATACTGAGACGTAGCACATAAGCGCAAAATTATATAAAATTAACTAACACGACAGGGTGTTAAGTTATTTTGTAAAGAAAAATCCATTACATTTGCATGTCTTAACCATAGAAAGCACGATATTCACAGACCTTAAGTTGTATTTATATGCATTAAATTTTAATTATGCTTATTTTTTTATTTTGACCCCATAATCTATTAACCTTATTTATCAACAATCAAAACACGTATTATGAATCTTGTAACATTTTTCAGACGAGCATTCGTGACCTCGTTCCTGGCTGCGACTTGCTTGTTTGCATTTGCGCAGGAGCAAATGGTGCGCGGTGTTGTCAAAGACGCCGCGGGTGAACCGCTGATCGGTGTCAATGTGGCTGCAGGAGACAGAGGCACTGTTACCGGTATTGACGGTGCTTATTCTCTTTCGGTTGCTGCCGACGGACAATTGGTTTTTTCTTACATTGGTTATCTGCCACAGACTATAGCCGTAAACGGCCGGTCTGTGATTAATTTAACCATGGAAGAAGATGTCAGGGAACTGGAAGCGGTAGTAAAAATCGGATACGGTACAGTCCGTAAAAGAGACATTACAGGAGCAGTAGCCTCCATTCCCGGCAAAGACATTGCTGCTATTCCTGTGGCTAATGCTGCCCAGGCTTTGCAGGGTAAATTGCCTGGTGTAAATGTGGTTTCACAGGACGGCCGGCCCGACGCCAGCGTCTCCATTCGTGTCCGCGGAGGCGGATCTATTTCGCAAAGCAATGAACCCTTGTATGTGGTAGACGGTTTTCCGGTAAGCAGCATCAGTGATATTCCTGCTGATCAGATCGAAAGTATCGATGTGCTCAAGGATGCTTCATCCACCGCTATCTACGGTGCCCGTGGTGCTAACGGTGTTATTATTGTAACCACCAAATCGGCCGCGGAAGGGAAAACCAGTATCACCTACAGTGGCTATGTACAAAGCAAGGTGCCCACCAAATATTTTGAAACAATGGGTGCTTACGATTACGTAGCCTACAACTGGGCATATGCCGATGCTATTGGTACGGCTTATCGGGATGCCTGGGAAATGCTATGGGCCATTGGTCCCTATGCTGCCACCTATAACAATACTTCCGGTATCGATTATTACAATAATGTACTTGCCGAAAATTACCAGCATCAGGTCTACGGTGAATCTTTTACACATAACCACAACCTGAATATTACCGGTGGCAACGATAAGACACATTTTTTGGTTGCGTTTAACCACATTGATGACGATGGTTTGAAAGTGAATTCCTGGTATAAAAGAACCAATGCTTCCATTAAGCTGGATCATAAACTATACGAAAAACTTACTTTATCACTCGATACCAGGTTTACGCATATAAATAGTGTGGGAAATGAAAGCACAGCCAATGGACAGGGATCTGTTTTATCGAGTTCTTATTTCTTCCGTCCCATTGCTACTCAGTATGTCATGGGAGAGTTGGATCCTATGGTAAACAGTTCCCTGGGTATGTACGACAATCTGCTTCAGGACATATTCAATCCTGTAGCCAGAATCAAAGACTATACTCCCGAAAGAAACAATCGCAGCCTCAGGGCAAATACGGCTTTAAACTGGGAAATCGCCAAAGGTTTGGTTGCCCGTACCGAATTGGGCTTGAACACCTATTGGAACAAAACTCATACCTGGTCGGGTGCCATTTACAACGATTATTACGACACAAGCGGAAATAAGACTTTCAGCGGCAACGCCGGTATTTCCCGCTCAGAAGGCTGGAATATGCGTTGGGCCAACATTCTGAGTTACGAAATTCAGGATTTGGGAGATGCTCATGACCTAAGTGTGATGCTGGGGCAGGAAATTATGAATTCAAGCTCGGAAAGTATGTCTATTTCGGGCAGCCGCTATCCGGCTTCTTATACTGCAGAACGTGCCTTTGCCATGATGGATCAGTACGATCCCGACAACCTGGCATATCATTCTTTGGCCGGCAGTATTGGAACGCCTTCAAGATTGATGTCTTATTTTGCCAGAGCCAATTATACGCTGTTTGACCGTTATCTGCTTACAGCTACTTTTCGTGCGGATGGTTCTTCCCGTTTTGCTCCAACCAATCGCTGGGGTTATTTCCCTGCAGGAGCTGTTGCCTGGCGTGCCTGCGAAGAAGACTTTATAAAAGACCTCGGCTGGGTAGACAATCTCAAGCTACGTTTCTCACTGGGTTCTGTTGGTAACGATGGAATCAGCGCCGATTTGTGGAAAATGAATTGGGCTTCGGGTGGATTGGCCAGGTATTCAATCAACGAAGAACAGCAGGTGATTTATCAGCCGGCTTCAGACGTAATGGCTAATCCCAATCTTAAATGGGAAACGACCATTACGCGTGACCTGGGTCTGGACTTCGGTTTCCTGAACAACAGGATATTCGGATCGCTTGATTTTTACTATAATTCCACCAAAGATTTGTTGATGTTAACTCCCATTTCGGATATCACCGGTTTTTCTTTTACATACGATAATATCGGAAGCACCAGCAACAGGGGTATTGAATTGCTCATTGGCGGAGAAATTATTAATACTGACGACTTCAACCTGACTGCCAGTCTGAATGTGAATATCAACCGTGGCAGGGTAGAAGAGCTGGCCGAAGGCATCGACGGATTATACAAAACCGAATGGGGCTCCTCAATGACCAAACCTAATACCGGAGATTATATTCTGGAAGAAGGTCAACCTGTTGGCATGGTTCGTGGATTCAAGTACGAAGGCTGGTATACGACCAGTGATTTTGACTATGATGCCAACACCGGGATTTATACCCTTAAAGCGGGTGTTCCTGACATTGCATCCGGTATTATTGGTACCGTATATGGCACAGAAAACAATAAACCCGGATCTCAGACAGCCTATCCCGGTGTAATCAAATATGCCGATATCAGTGGTCCCGACGATGTCCCCGATGGTGTGGTTGACGAATACGATGTTGATATAATCGGAAACATGAATCCAAAGCACACGGGAGGTCTCAATGTCAACGCCTCTTACAAAGCTTTTGATTTGGGTTTGTTCTTCAACTGGAGCTATGGCAATCAAATTTACAATGCCAACTACCTGGCTACTGTATACGGAAGCAAGAACGATGGTTTGTATCGTAACAGGATGGATTATATCGCAGGTGCTTATAAAATTTACGACATCCAAAACGGAAGTCTGGTTAAGGTGACCGATCCGGCCGCTTTGGATGCTTTGAACACCGATGCCAGTCTTTTCCTTCCTTATCACGAAAATCCCGTGGTTTCCACACTGGGTATAGAAGATGGTTCTTTCCTGCGTTTGAATACAGCTACTTTGGGATATACCATGCCTAAAAACATGATCAGAAAGATCGGTTTGGTCAACGCCCGTCTGTATGCCAGCGTGTACAATTTATTCACTCTGACAAACTATTCAGGCCTGGATCCTGAAGTCAACACCAATACCAGCCAGGGTGGTGCACGTTATCCTACCACCGGTTTGGATTGGGGAGCTTATCCTCGTGCGCGCTCCTTCACTTTTGGAGTCAATCTGGAGTTCTAACTATTAATGTCATATAACAATGAAAAAATATATTTATATTCTTGCGAGTGTCTTTTTGCTGACCATAGGCACTACTTCATGCGGAGAGGAATACCTGGATGTTTCTTCTCCTTCGCAGGTGGACGAGGACTTTGTCTTCTCCACGCCTGATGAAGCCTATAAAGTTCTGATGGGTTGTTACGAGATTTTCCGCGGTCAATCTTATGTGCATTCCAACGGACTTTTTTACGACCTGATCATTGGCGGTTCCGACTCTGAATGCCATCCGGAGGCCTATGCTGCACAGCAGAGGCATGTGCCCGAAGGATTGTATGCTGACGAAGATTTCTCTATTGATTTCAACGATTTTAAAAATGTTTGGAAGTATTGCTATCAAATGGCCAACCGACTGGCCATAGTAATTGCTCAAATTGAAAGCAAACCGGCCTTTCAGACAGCCTGGGATGCACAGGAAGTTTCCGAATGGACCCAGCTCTACGGCGAAGCTGTAACCATGCGTGCCATTGCTTATCATGAATTGATCCGTTTCTTTGGTGATATTCCGTATTTTGAGGAACCCATTTATACACAAGACCAATCGGATGTTGGTGTTACTTCAAGATTTGATATTTACGACAACTTGCTGGCCGATCTTAAAATGGTTGAACCCTTTATGTACCGGCTGAACGAGGGGGGCGTGAATGGTGAAAGGATTACCGGAACTTTTGTTCAGGGTTTTATTGGCAGATTGGCGCTTTACGCCGGAGGCTATCAATTGTTCCGTTCCGATTTTGATTATGGTGTAACTTTAGAAAAACACACCAGCATCAGTGGAGAGAAATGGAATGCCATTTATGCCCGTCATCCCGATTACCTGGATTATTACAGAATTGCCGAAGAATATCTCGAAGACTGTGTTACAGAAGGAAAAGCTGTTTTGATCACCGCAGACGAGCGTGGTTATGGCAATCCCTTCCAGCGCAACTTCCAATACATGATGGATTTGCAGGTAAGTCCCGAATCTTTGTTTGAAATTGCCGAAACCCAGGGGCAACAAACAGAAAGGCCTTACGCTTTCGGACGTCCTTCCAAAGGTGGTGGTTCCAACAATTTCCCCTGCAAGTCTTATGGACAGAGCCGTATTTACGCTTCGTTCTATTATGGTGATTTCGATCCTCTGGATTTACGTCGTGATGCCAGTGTGGCAGTTACCTGCAACCAACATCCCTGCACGGAAACGCTCTTGTTGTTCGACCCGGGTTCCCAGAACAAAGGTGGTCTGGCCAACAACAAATGGGACGAAAGCCGTATGACCAATCCCTGGACGACCAAACAACGCCAATCCGGTATCAACACCTGTTATTTGCGTATGGCCGATGTAATACTGATGTTGTCCGAAGTCTATGCTGAATTGGGCAAAGAAGGTCCTGCCAAAACGGAACTGGCCAAAGTTCGTGAAAGAGCTTTCCCCGCCACAGCCAAAGCTGTCAAAGTGGATGCTTACATTGCTGCTCTCAGCGGAGATGCGCTCAAAGAAGCCATTGCCCAGGAACGGAAGCTGGAATTTGCCGGCGAGGGTTTACGTCGTTACGACTTGATTCGTACCGGCAAATTGCCCGAAAAGATAGTTGCACTCCGGGATGCTCAGGAAGCCATGATCAACGGCTTGAAAACCCAGGGATATTATACTTTTGACAATGGCAATACTATTCCCGCCTATATTTATACCAAGCGAGTAAACACCGCTGATTTGGCAATGAGCTATATGCTGACCAAGCAATGCGATGTTCTGCCCGGAGATCCCACTTATCCGGTTAAATTCCCGAGTTGGAGGGGTCAGCACGATGGCTGGGAAGGTTATGACAATACCTCGGGTGACCGTAATCTGGCCATACAGGGTTTGTTTGAATTCATTGACTCAGCCGGCGTACAGGGCACAGCCCTTATCGCTGCCGGTTATGAAGTGGTTCCCTGGGGCAGCACCATCGTAAGCTACGAAGATCAATACCTGAACGATATCTTCAAGGGTTATACGGATGCTGACTATGCCGCCAAAACACCGCCCCGTTATATCTGTCCGATGTCATCGACTACCATTTCAAAATCCAACGGCAAGATTACCAATGGTTATGGCTTTGCACAGGAATAAATCAAAATGGATTTTTTCTAAAGTATAAAGCAAATATCTGAATATAGAGGAGCGGGATTCATACAAGTGAATCCCGCTCTTTTTTTACGCACAGAGCCGAATTTTTTTTACCTTTGCCCATTAATCCGACAAGCTGCAAATAAGTAGAAGCAATATGGAAAATACGCTATTGAACCAAATTCAGGAAGGAGTATATCAGGATGAAAGCATCGTTACCCTCGATTGGAGAGAACATATCCGTCTCCGCCCGGGCATGTATATCGGCAAATTGGGTGACGGTACCAATCCCGACGATGGTATTTATGTCTTGCTGAAAGAAGTCCTGGATAATAGTGTGGATGAATATATGATGGGTTATGGCAAAACCATCGAAGTCAATATAAGCGAAGGTTTTGTTTCCGTCAGGGACTACGGCAGAGGAGTCCCCCTGAACAAGGTGGTGGACGTCTCTTCCAAGATGAACACCGGAGCCAAATACGATTCTGTGGCGTTCAAAAAGTCTGTTGGTTTAAATGGTGTAGGCATCAAGGCAGTTAACGCCTTATCTTCTTTTTTTCGTATTCAGGCTTTTCGGGATCATAAAAGCAAAACTGCCGATTTTGAACGTGGTTTATTGACAAATGAACAAGCTCAGGAAGCTTGTGAACAGAGAAATGGCACCTTGATAGAATTTACCCCCGATGCTACCTTATTCAAAAATTATGAATACAAAGACCTGCACATAGAGCGACTGATCAAGAATTATGTCTTCCTGAATTCAGGGCTCAGCATCATTTATAATGGTCAAAAGTATTATTCCAAAAACGGTTTATTGGATCTGCTTAACGAGAATATGACCTCGGAGAGCCTGTATCCGATTGTTCACCTTACGGGCGAGGATATCGAAATTGCCCTGACACATGGCAACCAATACGGTGAAGAGTATTATTCCTTTGTCAACGGTCAACACACTACCCAGGGCGGTACTCATCAGACAGCTTTCAGAGAGGCCGTAACACGTACCATCAAGGAATATTTCAACAAAAATCACGACTACTCCGATATCCGTATGGGGATGATTGCCGCTGTCAGCATCAAGGTGGAAGAGCCGGTATTTGAATCCCAGACCAAAACCAAGCTGGGATCGCGCGATATGGGTCCCAAGGGTCCTACGATCAGTAAATTTATCGGAGATTTTCTCAAAAAAGAATTGGATAATTATTTGCATAAGAATCCCGAGACTTCGGATATATTACTCAAAAAGATTGCTGACTCCGAAAAAGAGCGCAAAGCCATTTCGAATGTGACCAAACTGGCCCGTGAACGAGCCAAAAAATCGAATCTGCACAACAAGAAATTGCGCGATTGCCGTTTTCATTTCAACGACAGCAAAGGGCAAAACCTCGAAGAAACCAGCCTGTTCATTACCGAAGGTGATTCAGCCAGCGGTTCAATCACCAAAAGCCGGGATGTGAATTACCAGGCCGTCTTCAGTTTAAGAGGGAAACCTCTCAACAGCTACGGCATGACCAAAAAAGTGGTCTACGAAAACGAAGAATTCAACCTCTTGCAGGCAGCCCTCAATATTGAAGACGGATTGGAAGATCTGCGTTACAACAAAGTTATTGTTGCTACCGATGCCGATGTGGACGGTATGCACATACGTCTGCTGCTGATGACTTTCTTTTTACAATTTTTCCCCGATCTGATCAAAAAAGGCCATGTATATATTTTGCAAACCCCTTTGTTCAGGGTTAGAAACAAAAAAGAGGTCCGTTATTGCTATTCCGAAGAGGAACGTATCGAGGCCATAGAAGTTTTAGGGCCCAATCCCGAGATTACCCGCTTTAAGGGTTTGGGAGAGATATCGCCCGACGAATTCAGGCATTTCATAGGCAAAGATATGAGGCTGGATAAGGTGAATTTGCGCAAAGAAGACCTGGTCAAGGAACTGCTCGAGTTTTATATGGGCAAGAATACCTCCGAACGCCAGAATTTTATAATAAACAACCTCGTAATAGAAGAAGAAGTATGAAAACGCTGCTTTTTCCCGGTTCTTTCGACCCTTTCACCTTAGGACACTACTCTTTAGTAATGAAAGGCTTGCAGCTTTTTGACCACCTGATTATTGCCATAGGCATCAACGATCAAAAAAAGCCCTACTTCTCGCTCGAAAAACGCCTGGAACAAATAGCCGCCTGTTTCCCTGATCAGAACAAGATAGAGATTGCACATTACACTGGCCTTACCGGAGATTTTGCCCGGCAAAAACAATGTGCTGCCATTTTGCGGGGAGTTCGCTCTGTGGCTGATTATGAATACGAAAAAACGATGGCCGATTTCAATGCAGGTGTTTTTGGGCTGGAAACATTGTTGTTGTTTACCGAACCGGATTTATCATACATTAAATCGGCTATGATCAGGGAATTGCTCCGACACGGCAAAGACGTAAGCGCCTTCGTGCCGGCAGCCCTGGTACCTCTGCTTAACCCATAAATAGAAATTGATGAAAAAAACATTGTTGATCTTTGGTTTACTATTGCTCTGGACCTCCTTGCAGGCTCAGGATTATATAGCTCCTATGCGTAAAATTCAGACCGCTGTTTTTGCCCTGAATTCTTTTTATGTTGACAGCGTGAACAACGAAAAAATCATAGACGAAGCCATGCACTCTATTGTCAAGACATTGGATCCGCATTCGGATTACATGAGCAAAGAAGAGGTTTCCGAAATGAGTGAACCCCTGCAGGGCGGCTTCGACGGTATAGGCATTTCGTTTAACATGATGAACGATACCCTTTTTATTGTAGAAGTCATTACCGGCGGGCCTTCCGAAAAAGTAGGCCTTTTGGCCGGTGACCGTATTCTGAAGGTAGACGATGAGATTATTGCCGGAGTGAAAATGTCCAACAAAGAAGTCATGAAACGCCTCAAAGGGCCAAAAGGTACTTTGGTGCGGGTTGGAGTAAAAAGAAGAGGGGAAGCGGAGCTTCTCGAATTCAGAATTACACGTGATAAAATACCACTCTATAGCCTGGATGCTGCCTTTATGGTGGATAAGAGAACCGGCTACATTCGCCTGAGCCGTTTTAGTGCCACCACCATGAAAGAATACAAGGAGGCCTTCGAAGAACTCAGGCAGCAAGGCATGGAACAGTTGATTCTGGATTTGCAATCCAACGGTGGCGGCTATATGAACACAGCCGTAGAACTGGCAGACGAGTTTTTGCCCAAAGGTCGCAGCGTGGTTTATACAGAAGGTCTCAACAGTCCACGTTATCAGGCAGATGCCACCGAGCAAGGTTCTTTTGAACAAGGCAACCTGATTGTGCTTATAGACGAATATTCTGCTTCCTCCAGCGAAATTGTGGCCGGTGCCGTACAAGACTGGGACAGGGCTCTGATTGTTGGACGGCGCAGTTTTGGCAAAGGTCTGGTTCAGCGTATTTTCCCTTTGGGTGACGGAACCGCTCTGAAATTGACTGTGTCCCGCTATTATACCCCCAGCGGGCGTTGCATACAAAAACCCTACGAAGACGGAGTCGAAGCCTATGGACGCGACATGATTGAACGCTATAACCGGGGAGAAATGAGCAGTGCGGACAGCATTCATTTTCCCGATTCCCTGCGTTATTCCACTTTGCTCAAAAAACGTACGGTCTACGGAGGGGGCGGTATCATGCCGGATGTTTTCGTGCCTATTGATACTACCCGCTATACCGATTTGCACAGGGAGCTCGTTAACAAAGGCATACTCAATCGCTTCACCTTGACTTACGTTGACGACAACCGCCAGGCTTTGTTGGAAAAATACGGTAATTCACAGCAGTTTATCAAGCAATTTGAATTGAGCGACGAGATCCTGGAAGAGATGTTCCGGATGGCTCAGGCAGACAGTGTAAAAATCACAGAAGAACGCCGAAAGGAAGATTTGTCTGTGCTCCGTATGCAATGCAAGGCCTACATCGCCCGCGACCTGTGGAAGTCGGCAGACTATTACAAAGTAATGGCTCCCCTCAATGAATCGCTGCAGGAAGCTTTGCGCATTTTGGGCGATAAAAAACTGAAAGCCCGTTACGGCTTGTTATGAAGTTTGTGGGAAAATGAAAATTGCTTCACTTGAATTGCCTGAGGAGGCGCTTTTGCTTGCTCCTATGGAAGATGTCACAGATCCGGCTTTTCGCCTGATGTGTAAGCAATTCGGGGCAGATATGGTCTATACGGAATTTGTTTCTTCCGACGCCTTGATCCGCAATGTGAGCAAAACCAATCAAAAATTGCGCATTTCAGACGCAGAGCGTCCGGTAGCCATCCAAATCTATGGCAAGGATCCTGCCACCATGGCCGAGGCTGCCAGCATTTGCGAAGAAGCCGGCCCCGACATCCTGGACATCAATTTTGGCTGTCCGGTGCGCAAAATAGCAGGCAAAGGCGCGGGAGCAGGATTGTTGCAAGACATTCCCCGCATGTTGGAAATAAGCCGTGCCGTGGTGGATGCCGTTAAAATTCCGGTGACGGTCAAAACACGCCTGGGCTGGGACGAGCAATCCAAGATTATCGTAGATCTGGCCGAACGACTGCAGGATTGCGGTATTGCTGCCCTCAGTATCCACGGGCGTACCCGCAGCCAGATGTATACGGGCAAAGCCGACTGGACATTGATTACCGAAGTCTGCAACAACCCCCGGATGCACATTCCCATCATCGGCAATGGCGACATTAACTCAGGAGAATGCTGCCGCCGGCGTTTCGACGAAAGCGGAGTTGCTGCAGTGATGGTGGGCAGAGCCTGCATAGGACGTCCCTGGATCTTCAAAGAAATCAAGCATTACCTGGCTACCGGTACAGAGCCCGAATTGGACAACAAGTGGAAACTGGATGTGCTGAAGCAACAAATCTTGAACAGTGTCAATATGCTTGACGAAC
>JAAZGQ010000150.1 GCA_012511135.1 Bacteroidales bacterium
GATAAAGCCATCGACCTGATGGACGAAGCGGCTGCCCGTTTGCGTCTGCAGTCGGATTCGGTTCCCGAGGAGCTCGATGAGATTTCCCGCAAGATCAAACAATTGGAAATTGAACGCGAGGCCATTAAACGCGAAAAAGACGAACCTAAGCTCAATCAGTTGGGCAAAGAACTGGCCGATCTCCGCGACAAGGAAACAGCTATGAAAGCGGCCTGGCAAGCAGAAAAATCACGTATAGACCGCATTCAGGAACTCAAAGCCGAAATCGAAAAGTTGAGATTCGAAGCCGAAAAAGCCGAACGCGAAGGCGATTATGGCAAAGTGGCCGAGATTAGGTATGGCCAGATTCAGGAAGCCGAGGCTGCCATCAAGACAGAAAGTGATGCCCTCAAAGCTTTGCAGGAGGGCGGACGTCTGGTCAAAGAGGAAGTCGACGCCGAAGACATTGCCGAGGTGGTTTCGCGATGGACAGGCATCCCTGTTTACAAAATGTTGCAAAGTGAACGTATTAAATTGCTGCGTCTCGAAGAAGAGTTGCATCGCAGGGTCATAGGGCAGGATGAGGCCATCAGTGCCATAGCGGATGCCATCCGTCGGAGCCGGGCCGGTCTGCAGGACCCCAAACGCCCCATAGGTTCCTTCATCTTTTTGGGTAGCACCGGAGTGGGCAAGACAGAATTAGCCAAAGCTTTGGCCGAATATCTGTTTAACGACGAAAATACGATGATCCGCATTGATATGTCGGAATATCAGGAAAAGTTTTCGGTCACCAGGCTCATCGGTTCTCCTCCCGGCTACGTTGGTTACGATCAGGGCGGGCAATTGACCGAAGCTGTCCGGCACAAACCCTATTCGGTGGTTTTGTTTGACGAAATCGAAAAAGCCCATCCCGATGTCTTCAATATCTTGCTGCAGGTGCTGGACGATGGCCGTTTGACAGACAACAAAGGCCGAAAGGTAAATTTCAAAAATACCATTGTGATTATGACCTCCAACCTGGGATCAGAACTGATACGGGAACGCATGGATCAGGTGAATGAAAACAATCGGGATCAGTTGATGAACCAAACCCGCGAAGAAGTGTTTGAACTTTTAAAACGCAGCCTGAGGCCTGAGTTTCTGAACCGCATAGACGAAGTAATCATGTTTAATTCACTTAGCCGTACTGAGATCAGGGAAATTGTTCGCTTGCAGTTGGATCAACTCAAGGGCAGTTTGGCAGAGAGAGGTTTGCGCATGAAATACACCGACAAACTGCTGGATCATCTGGCTCAGGAAGGCTATCATCCTCAGTTTGGCGCACGTCCGGTCAAGAGGTTGATTCAGAAGCAACTATTAAATTCATTATCCAAAGCCTTGTTGTCAGGAAGCATACAGGAAGATGATCTGGTAGAAATCGACGAAAGCGGAGGCGAAATTCTTTTCCGCTCTATCAATAATCGAAAATAAAATCACCGAAACGCAGTATGTCGGGAATTTAAACCGGCACCCCGAGCTTTTTAGTCCTGAATTAAACATCAAAGCTGAATGCTTCGAAAAGCTGTTAGTCGCCTCGGAATCTGGCAGGAGACAGGTAAAATACAGAGAAATTGTTGGGAAGCTCTGTTGTCTTTAAATTTTTATTAGTTTTGCACTATAGTAAAAACTAAGAATATGCTGATAAAAAGAATTGTATTAAGCTTAATGCTCCTCAACATGTCAGGCTTGCTGCTGGCCCAGAGCGATGTAAGCCTGTTTTGGAGAAAAGACTCCCTGCAACAAACAGAAATTTTCTCTGCCGAAGGTGATTTGTATCGCTTAGTGGGTCATCACGGACCGGCTATTGAAAACAAGTTTATGGGTTTACGACTGTATTTCAATCACAGTGGAGCCATTGATGTGTATTCAAAACAAATACACCGTCTGGAACTGGAACAGGCACATTGGTATCCGTCTGACAAGATGCAGAAGGAACAGGGGTTTGGATGTGATGAATATAAAGTGGGTTCCACCGTTGGCTTGGGAGGGATTAATCTTTGGGATGGAGAACAAGTTATCAAGCTGACAGCTACTCAGGGGCGGACGGCCAGAGTCTCTACAAACAAAAAAGGCGCCAGTATGGAAATGCAGGCCAAAGGCATAGCCTACAAAGGCGAAATGGTGGATATTACGATACGGGTAAGTGTCAATAATAAAGACCGGGAGGCTAAGGTTGAAGCTATTTGTACTTCGGGACATAAAGTGCAATTTCTTACCGGCGTAAACCGTCACCCGGGCAACAGCGTCATCAATCAGGATGGCCGGATTGGCGTTTGGGGCAGGCATCCGGCGGATGTTTCCAAAGCGCCCATTTTAATTGGTGGCGGCATGAAATACAAGCCCTCCGATTTTGCCATTAAACGAGTGACAGAGGATGCTGTTCAACTCATTTCTAAACCGGCCAAAAAGCTAAAAACCATTATTGTATCGGCTGGAGAAAAGGAAAAAGAGCTCAATACTGAGCAGGCCTTTTTCGATTATGTAAAGAATTTCTGATCGCAAATCACAGGCGTATATGCTATAAACCCGGCATGTCGATCAGTTCGTTTAGCGCGGATCGGGGTGTGGGTTTTTGATCTGTTGATTTGGTTTACAAAGCTTTAACGGCAAAAGCAAAAAGCCCGGCAAATATTAATTTGCCGGGCTTTTAAATATTATTTGCGGGGAAATTATTTCTTGCTACGATTTCCGTAACGGTTCAGGAATTTATCCACACGACCTGCGGTATCAACCAATTTAGATTTGCCGGTGTAAAAGGGGTGTGATGTGGAAGAAATTTCCAGTTTGACCAAAGGCAGGCTTTCTCCGTCCATTTCTATGGTCTCTTTGGTTTGAATGGTGGAACGCGAAATAAAGGTGTCACCATTGGACATATCTTTGAAAACAACAGGACGATAATTCGTCGGGTGCAAATTTTCTTTCATTGCTCAATCTTTTTGGCTGCACGTGTCAGCCGGGTTATAAAATTATACAAATTGGTAAGATCTGTAATGGCCTGCAAAAGTAGATATTTTTAATGAAACCAAAAAAAATATCCGGCTTTTTTTCTCATTAAGCGCAAAATACCGTAATTTTGTGTGCTTAGAGATGAAATAAATCCTTTAAATACAGATATTATGGTAAGTTACAAAGAATTAGGTCTTGTCAACTCGAGAGAGATGTTCAAGAAGGCCGTAGATGGTCAATATGCAATAGCAGCATTCAACTTCAACAACCTGGAACAAATGCAGGCCATTATTCAGGCAGCCGTCGAAACCCGCTCTCCTGTTATTTTGCAGGTTTCCAGTGGTGCCCGCAAATATGCCAATCAAACCTTGTTGCGTTATATGGCTCAGGGCGCGGTGGAATATGCCAAAGAACTTGGTCTGGAAAAGCCTCAGATTGTACTTCATCTTGATCACGGCGATACTTTTGAATTATGCAAATCGTGTGTTGATATGGGCTTCTCTTCCGTTATGATTGATGGTTCTCATCATTCCTACGAAGATAATATTGCCCTGACAAAGAAAGTAGTAGAATACGCTCATAAACACGATGTTACTGTCGAAGGGGAATTAGGCGTACTGGCCGGAGTCGAAGATGAAGTTTCATCAGCCGTCAGTCATTATACCCGCCCCGAAGAAGTTGTCGATTTTGTTACCAGAACCGGTGTAGACTCACTGGCTATTTCTATCGGTACTTCGCATGGAGCCAATAAGTTCACTCCGGAACAATGTACCCGCTATGCTAATGGTGTTTTAATTCCGCCTCCTTTGCGTTTCGATATTCTCGAAGAAATTGAAAAGCAAATTCCTGGTTTCCCCATTGTTTTGCACGGTTCTTCTTCCGTTCCTCAGGATTTGGTAGCCGTTATTAATCAATACGGCGGTGCCATGAAGGATTCCATTGGAATTCCCGAAGATCAGTTGCGCAAAGCCACAAAGTCGGCCGTATGCAAGATCAATATAGACTCCGATGGCCGTATTGCTATGACAGC
>JAAZGQ010000151.1 GCA_012511135.1 Bacteroidales bacterium
ACAAGTATCTTTTAGTGTCAATAATCTGGTAAAAAACCATTTCCCGCAGTGATTCTACACTAAACTCTGAATAACTGTTTTTGGAGGAATCTGCGTAATAGGCACGCATGGCTTCGTTGGTGGGAATAAAACAGGTAAATGTGCCGTAAGTGGCCAACAAGGCATCCAAGCCGGTATATTTAAGTACCTCCCCAAATTCTGAAAATTGTTCCGGATTGTTTTCCAGGTAGGAAACCACTGTCTCGCCCTTGAAGGTGTAGTAGGCTTCGTCCTGGATTTCTTTACAAGACTGAAAAACAAAAACAGAGATAGTTGCAACTATCAGAAATAAAAACAGCTTTGCCACATTTGACATAACTAAATCGTTGTAGGATTTATGTTTAAAAAAAAGGATAAAACGCTTCATAGCGATGGTCATTTAAGGTTATCTGCCTTAGCCATTAAAAATTGATGCAATTTTAGTGCTTTTTGCTGAAACTTCGATTATAATTGACCCGAAAAAAAGATTATTTAGCATAATATAAGAAAAAAACTAAATCGCTTTAGCCTATTAAAGACGATTTACTCAGCAGATGACCACTCGTACGCTCCAAGATCGGGCGCTGTGTCGGCAACTCTGCTATTGCCGTCAAGGTCAAAAGGCAAATCCAGAGCAAAACTCTCAAGCCCCATATTTATACCGGCCGACAAGGAGTCGATTCTGAAATTATACAAATAATCTTTACCGGTACTAAAAAACGCCGGATCTTCGTTGTATATACATGCCTGGGCAAATTCCTGAGCAAGCTCTACGCTGTTTCTTATCAGGCAATTCCGGAAAAAGAAAGCATGAGCGCTTTCTTCTGCTATCCCCAGACCCAACTCATCCAATTGTGAACCATAAATTATGCTGTTGATAAAATCGGCTTTTTGCAAGGGATAGTAGACCGGAGTTTTGCCCTCTTCTCCTAAAAAATTGGCCAGTGCCAAGGCCGGACCGTCCCGATTGACCAGACGTTGATAATTAGCAATTGTGCAATGTACAAATTCAGCATCACCACCCAGTACAAGTAAAGTATAGGAGCCGCTGTTGGCCAGCAGGCTGTTGTTTACTCTTATATTTGAATGAATGCTGTACAGATTGGAATAAACCATATTAAAAAGCTGAGAATTGCTTATCTCCAGCTTGCGTTGCTCCAAAGAAGAAGAGTCGGCAATGATGCCGTAATAGGCGCCACGAATTTCCACCCGGTCAAATTCGTTGCCGTAACTCTCCTTGTCCAGATAGATGCCGTACCACTGCCCGGGATAATACTCGTAGGGAAAATCCACAAAGAGTTTATCCAGGCGATCTCCTCTGAAAATGACAGGATTATCTATATCACCTTTGGCTTTGATGCATCCGTAAACCACAACAGCAGCCTGGTCGTGAAAATGCAGCCGGACACCCGGATCTATGCTCAGCGTGACGCCCGGATCTATCACCAGGCTGTCGTAAATGAGGTAAGGCAATTCGTCTTTTAGCAAGGTATCCTGTTCAATACGCTTGCCTCTCCAAATAAGGGCATCCTGGGCATAAGCCTGCAGAATTATTTCCTGATGATGCCCGTTCGTAATAAAATATACTGCATCCTCGATCAACACCGGGCTGGAAACACCCTGATAGCTGGCCGTGATTTCCACAAACAAGTACAGGCTGTCGCGTGGCAGGAGTTCCACATCCGAAAATGTCATAGACGGAATGCCATCGACACTCAGACGGAAACCGCTGTTGCCCTGCGTTTTGAGGCCAATATCAGAAATCAGCAATTTTTGTTGGTGGGGATTGTATATTTTAATTCGGGCTGTGGTTGAACCTATGTTCGAAAAAAGAGTGTCAAAACTAAGTGTGTCAAGCGGCAAACGCAACATACCCTGATGCTCAAAGCCATGCTCCCCTGTACAGGAAGCAGAGGCAAGCAACAGGCTCAACAAGCCGGGCATTAACAGGCGTGACACAAATTTCATCATTACATTTGTTTTAAGCTCCTTACCAACCAATTCCAGAAGTTTTCTACCGTAGGAATATGCAATTTTTCGTCCGGAGAATGAACACCTGTCATAGTCGGTCCAAAGGAAACCATGTCCAAATCGGGATATTTCTGGAGGAAAAGACCGCATTCCAGGCCTGCATGTATAGCTGTGAGAACTGGCTCATAACCCAACACTTCCTTGTGAGTTTTAAGCATAATCTTTACCAGCTCCGAATCAGGATTGGGTTTCCAACCCGGGTAACCTTCGTTGTGTTCCACTTTCATGCCTGCCAGTCGGAAGATGGCTTCCACCCTGTGTGAAATATCTTTGTTGGACGATTCAATGGAACTGCGTTGTGAAGTGGTAATCAACCAGCTGTTATCGCTAAGCGGTTTAACGGAAGCCAGATTGGTCGAAGTTTCCACCAAACCTTCAATTTCTTTACTCATGGCAATGACGCCGTTAGGACAGGCATACATGGCCTGAATAAAACGCTCGCTGTGGGCTTTTTTTAAAACATCCCCCACTGCTTCATGCGATTCAATGGTGAATTTAAGCCCGGGCTCCATTGTGGAAAATTCATTTTGAAGCTCGGCTTCGTAAATATTGACCCTGGCACTGATCTGTTCCTTTTGAGCCACCGGCACAGCAGCAATACAAGAGGCTTCGCGTGGAATGGCATTACTAAGGTTTCCCCCCTTGAAATCAACAAGATAAAGCTCGTTCAACTGAGATTCCTGCCATAGGAAACGGGCCAGCAACTGATTGGCATTTCCCCGGCCTTCGTGAATGTCACAACCGGAATGTCCTCCTTTGAGGCCGGAAACACTTAATTGAAAAAAGAACAGTTTATTTTTGGCTGCTTCTTTTTCAAAATCAAAATAAGCCTTGGTATTGATGCCTCCGGCACATCCTATAAACAACATACCCTCGTCTTCGGAATCCAGGTTGAGCAAACGTTTGGAACGCATAAAACCGGCTTCAATATTGAAAGCACCTACCAGACCGACTTCTTCGTCTACTGTAAACAGACATTCCAGGGGACCGTGCTCAAGATCTTCCGAGGCCAGCACCGCCAGCTGGGCAGCCATGCCAATTCCGTTGTCAGCTCCAAGTGTAGTACCCCTGGCTTTGAGCCATTCCCCGTCGATATAAACATTGATAGGATCTTTCTCAAAATCGTGCTTTACGCCACTGTTTTTTTCACATACCATATCCATATGCGATTGTAAAACAACGGAATCCAGATGCTCCATACCTTTGGTAGCCTTTTTCCGGATAATAATATTCCCTACTGCGTCTTTGCTGAATTCCAGCTGATGTTTTTTTGCAAAATTCAACAGCCAGTCCTGTATTGCCTGAGTTTTTCCCGAAGGCCTGGGTATTTTTGTTATTTCCAGGAAACAGGACCAGATCAAAGCCGGTTTTAAATTGTCCAATGTTTTCATTTTATCTCTGTTAAAGTGTTATGTGATTTTTCCAATAAAAATAGTTAATTTCAGATTTCTTCTTCCGAAATTGCTACAAAAATAATAAAACTTGAGGGTTTGAACAATAGAATGTCCTATCTTTGCATGCTCAATTGTTATTATCATGTGGCAAATTATTTTTTATACTGTCCTGTTAGTTGGAATTGCCATTCTCTTGCTGGGGATCAGGGTCTTTTTTGTCAAAGGCGGCAAATTTCCCAACAGCCACGTCGAAGGCAATAAAGCCCTCAAAGATAAAGGCATTTGTTGTGCAGCACGTCAGGACAACCTGGCCAGAAACAAGCAATTTAAATTTTAATTCTGATATGAAGCAAATCAACCTGATCAGCAACCTTATTTTGGCTATTGCCTTAATAGTGCTTTATGTATTGTTTTTCAACAAAGACACTAAGACATCGGGCAGTGCCGTTCTTCCTCAAAGTGATTCAGGCAAGGTAGAAGTTAAATTACCCATCGCCTACATCAATCTCGATTCTCTGCTTCTGGATTACGACTATTCCAAAGATCTGAACGAACAACTGCTGCGAAAAAGAGAAAATTCCCAGGCCAGCTACAATCAAAAGGCCCGCCAGTTTGAACAAGAGGCAGCTGAATTCCAGCGCAAATACGAAAACAACGCCTTTTTAACCCAGCAAAGGCTGCAAAGCGAACAACAACGCCTGGTCCAAAAACAGCAGGAGCTGCAAGACTTGGACGAACGCCTCTCGCAGGAGCTGTCTGTCGAAATGCAAAAAATGAACGAGCAGTTGAGGGATACAATTTATTCCTATTTAAAGGTCTACAACAAAGACCAAAAATATCACTTGATTTTTAGCAACACAATGAGCGACAATATAATGATCTCCAGCGATATGTATAATATTACCAGAGAAATTGTTGAAGCACTTAATGCTCGCTATGCTGCTCGCGGATCAAAGTAAATCCAGTTTCGTGGAATTTTTGTCATGATAACTCTTTTTTCAAAACAACTGTTTTCTTCTGATGAGGAAGAAGGGGATTTTATTCCCATGATTTCCGAAGACGAATCAGAACAGGCTCTTAACCAGACGGATTTACCGGACACTTTACCCATACTGCCCCTGCGTAATATGGTGTTGTTTCCGGGAGTAGCCATGCCTGTCAGTATAGGTCGCAATAAATCATTACGCCTGGTCAGGGAGGCCTATCAAAAAAACACCATTATTGCCGTCTTTACGCAAAAGGACGCCAAGACCGAAGAACCGGGTCAGGAACATCTGGTGCCCGTAGGCATTGTTTGCCGCATCATCAGGGTGCTGGAAATGCCCGACAATTCAACCACCATCATTCTGCAAGCCATCAAACGCTGCGTATTGGATGAACTCACCCTGACAGAACCCTACTTGAAAGGCCGCATTCAGATACGCGAAGACATTCTGCCCGAAACTGAAGATCAACAGTATGAGGCATTGATTCAGGCCATTAAAGATTTGTCGGTCAAAATAATTAAGAATTCTTCGGGCAACATTCCTCAGGAAGCTATTTTTGCTATTCGAAATATTGAAAAACCCTTTGCCCTGGTAAATTTTATCTGTGCCAACTTTGCTTTTAAGATTCAGGACAAGCTCGGGCTGCTGCAAACCGATAATTTCAAAGATCGTTGCTACAAGCTGCTGGACATCATGAACAAAGAATCTCAGCTACTGGAGCTCAAAGTCTCCATACAATCCAAAGCCAGGGAAGACATGAATCAACAGCAAAGGGAATACTTTTTGCAGCAACAGATCAAGACAATACAGGACGAGTTGGGTGGAAGCGCTCAGGAACAGGACATTAAAGAATTAAAAAACAAAGCCAGAAACAAAAAATGGTCTGTTGACACCCTGAAGGTCTTTAAAAAAGAAATTCAGAAGATGGAACGTATGAGTCCGCATTCTCCCGACTATTCCACGCAAATGAATTACCTCCAGACCTTGCTCGATCTGCCCTGGAATGAATTTTCCAAAGACAATTTCAATCTTAAACGGGCCAAAAGGACTCTGAACAAAGATCATTTTGGCCTGGACAAGGTAAAAGAACGCATTTTGGAACATCTGGCAGTCCTTAAGCTCAAGGGAGACATGAAATCTCCCATCATTTGCCTGTACGGCCCTCCCGGCGTGGGTAAAACTTCGCTGGGCAAATCGGTGGCCGAATCACTTGGACGCAAATACCTGCGTATTTCTTTGGGCGGTCTGCACGACGAAGCCGAAATCCGTGGACACAGACGCACTTACATAGGAGCCATGCCCGGACGTATCGTAAAAAGCCTGATAAAAGCCGGCACCTCCAATCCTGTTTTTATCCTGGACGAAATAGACAAACTCAGCCGCGACGCTCAGGGAGATCCCTCTTCGGCTTTGCTGGAAGTACTCGACCCGGAACAGAATTCTACTTTTCACGACAATTTCATCGACATCGATTACGACTTGTCCAAAGTCTTGTTCATTGCTACCGCCAACAGCCTGAACACCATACCCAGGCCCTTGCTGGATCGCATGGAACTGATAGAAGTATCGGGCTATCTGACCGAGGAAAAAGCCGAAATTGCCCACAGGCACCTCCTGCCCAAGGAGCTCGAAAACCACGGCTTAAAAGCCGATCAGATAGTCCTGAACAAAACCACCCTCAGGCAGATCATTGAAAAATACACCCGGGAATCGGGAGTAAGAGAGCTGGATAAAAAAATTGCTGCCATCTTTCGAAAAGCAGCCCGTAAGCTTGCTTCCGAGGAGTCCTGTACACAGCTCGAAATCAAGCCCGAAAACCTGAAAGAATACCTGGGCAGCCCACGCTTCATCAAAGACAAATACGAAGGCAACGATTATGCCGGTGTGGTCACCGGCCTTGCCTGGACCTCGGTGGGCGGCGAAGTGCTCTATGTGGAATCCAGCCTGAGCAAAAGCAAAAGCGGAGGTAAACTCAGCCTGACCGGCAACCTGGGCGAGGTGATGAAAGAGTCTGCTATCCTGGCTTTGGAATACATCAAAGCCCATGCCGACGATTTGGATATTTCTCCTGAGCTGTTTGAAAATTACAACATTCACATCCACGTTCCCGAAGGCGCCATTCCCAAAGACGGCCCCTCGGCCGGTGTAACTATGGTTTGTTCTTTGGCATCGTCCTATACCCAACGAAAATTACGCAAGCAACTGGCCATGACCGGAGAGATCACCCTGCGAGGAAAAGTGTTGGCAGTGGGCGGAATCAAAGAAAAAATACTGGCAGCCAAGCGCTTCGGTATCAAAGAAATCATTTTACCCGAAGAAAATCACAAGGACATCGACGATATTCAGCCGGTCTACATCAAAGGTTTGAGTTTTCACTATGTAAGTGATATCCGCGAAGTTCTGCAAGTGGCTCTGCTCAAAGAAAAAGTGAAAAAGCCTCAACAATTTCAATAATCAGTTGTTGACTTTTATTTGGGAGCCTGCAGATAAAGCCCAAAAGCTATAACTGCATAAACGGCGTTGGGAATCCACACCGCCACAAAGGGCGTTGCCGAACCCGAGAGGGCAAAAGTGCCCGACAAAGTATCGAAAAAGATATACGAAAAACTGATCAGCAGCCCCAGCCCCAAATGCAAACCGGTTCCTCCCCTCATCTTGCGCGAGGCCAGTGACACCCCTATCAATGTGAGAATAAAGACTGAAAAAGGGAAGGAAAAGCGACGCTGATACTCCACTTCGTATTCCTTGATATTGGCCACTCCCCTGCGTTTTTGCCGGTCCAGGTATTGCCTGAGTTCCGTAGTGGTCAATTGTTCACTGAAACCTTTGGTAATGAAAAACTCTGTGGGATTCATAACAATCATTGTGTCCAGGCTGGCTCCCATACTGATGTTTTCGTGCAAGCCCTCAAAATCACGTATCAGGTATTCCATCACCCGCCAATGATAGATTGAATCCATGGCTATTCGCTTGGCGGTCATTCTGGACACCAGCTGCTGGCCTTCGTACCTTTCCATAAAGAAATTGTAGCCTATTTTTCTTTTGTCGTCGTAACGCTCCATATAAATGATTACGCCTGGCTCCAACTCCATCTGAACGTTTCGGACATAATCGGAAGAGACTTTTCGGACGTATTGATCTTCGAATTGCAATCGTGTCTTGTTGGCCGGAGGAATTACGTAAGAACTCAGTACAAAAGTCATAGCTGCCAGCAAGGCAGCCGAAATAAAATAGGGCCTTAGCAGTCTGTTAAAACTAAGTCCACCCGACAGCATGGCAATGATCTCGGAATTTCCTGCGAGTTTTGAGGTAAAAAAGATGACCGATATAAAAATAAAGAGCGGGCTGAACTTTACTCCGAAATAAGGTATAAAATTCAGAAAATAATCAAAGGCAATGGCCCTGGCCGGTGCTTCGTGCTGAATAAACTTATCGAATTTTTCGTTGTAATCAAATACCACCACAATGGCCAATATCATGACGATGGAAAAAAAGAAAGTACCCAGAAATTTACCAATGATATAAGTATCAATCCGCGTCAACCAAGGCTTTTCGGATTTTTCTAATCCCAGGCCCTGCATCAGCTTTTGAATTCCGGATTTAATTAAATTGCTTTTCATTGTTTAACCCATTGACTTATCATTTGCTTCTTCCATTCCGCAAAATCCTGGTTTATAATATGCTTGCGTGCTTCAGTTATCAACCAAAGATAAAAAGCAAGGTTGTGAATCGACGCCAGTTGCAAGGCCAGTAGCTCATCGGCAATGAACAAATGCCTTAGATAAGCTTTTGAATACAAAAGGTCAATGTCGGCGGCACCCCCGGCTTCGATGGGAGAAAAATCATTGGCCCAACGCTTGTTTCGCATATTGATTTTGCCCTGTTTAGTAAATAGAGAGGCATTACGGCCATTGCGTGTGGGCAACACACAATCAAACATATCTACCCCCCGCTCTATGGCTTCGAGTAAGTTTTCGGGAGTGCCCACTCCCATCAGGTAACGGGGACGATCCAGAGGCAAAATCTCGTTGACCACCTCTATCATTTCGTACATCTTTTCAGCCGGTTCACCCACGGCCAGACCTCCAATTGCATAACCCGCACAGTCTTTGGAAGCAATGTATTCAGCCGACTGGCGCCTTAAATCAGGATACACACAACCTTGCACTATGGGAAAATAATACTGCTCGTAGCCATACAGGGGCTCTGTTTCATTGTAACGCTGCAGGCCTCGATCCAACCAGCGATGCGTCAATTCCATAGAGCTTCGTGCATAATTATAGTCGGCTGTGCCCGGTGTACACTCGTCCAGAGCCATCATTATATCTGAACCTATAATTCGTTGAGTATCCACTACATTCTCGGGGCTGAACAAATGCCGGGAACCATCAATATGCGATTGAAAAGTAACTCCCTCCTCTTTCATTTTGCGGCGATGCGACAAGGAATAGACTTGAAAACCTCCACTATCCGTCAGAATGGGCTTGTTCCAGGACATAAATTTATGCAGCCCGCCGGCTTCCTTCAGAATGGACAAGCCGGGGCGCAGGTACAAATGATAAGTATTGCCCAAAATAATCTGAGCTTTCACCTGAGCTTCCAGTTCCTGTTGATTGACAGCCTTGACGCTGCCGGCTGTGCCCACAGGCATAAAAATGGGGGTCTGTACCTCTCCGTGAGCTGTTTGCAGAAGGCCGGCCCTGGCCTGGCTGTTTTTGTCCCTGGCTACTAATTCAAAACTCATGCGCTGGAATTTCAGGCAAAGATAACATTTTGCCCACTTAGATAAGCTCTTCCAGACTGTTTTTTATGCATAAGGCTGCCGGTGATTCCGGAGCATATTCCACTATACTTTGTCCC
>JAAZGQ010000152.1 GCA_012511135.1 Bacteroidales bacterium
CGCCTGAACAGCCTGCTGAGCCTTATGTGATCCTGATCAAAAAGGGCACTTACCGCGAAAAAGTGATCATCGACCGACCCAACATTGTGTTGCTGGGCGAAGACAGCGACAGCACCCGCCTGATTTTTGCGGAACTGGCCGGCAAACAGGTCATACGCGAATATAAGGGCAAGCCTGTGGGCAACGGGGTGATTGTGTTGCAGGAGGGAGCCGACGACTGCATTATCAGCACAATGACGGTCTATAACAACTACGGCAGTACGGTAGAAGCCACCACAGCTCACCAAATGGCGATTTTTGGGCGGGCTACCCGTACCATTGTAATCAACTGTAATGTCTGGGCCGACGGCAACGATGCCCTGGCACTTTGGGCGCCCGGGGGTGAGGGGATGTATTACCACGCCGATCTGGATTTGCGTTGCCCGGGGGTGGATTTTCTCTGTCCGCGAGGCTGGTGCTACGCTACGCGTTGTCGTTTCTACGGCGATGGACGGGCTTTGATCTGGCACGATGGTCGTGGTAACTTCGACAAAAAACTGGTGATCACCGATTCGCATTTCGATTCCAAAAGCCCCGTCACGCTGGGGCGTTACCACCACGACGCTCAGTTTTTTCTGCTCAATTGCACCATGAGCGACAAAATCATCGATCACCCCATTGGCTATGCCTACACCGATCAGGTGCTGGATCCCTGCCCCTGGGGACAAAGAATCTACATGCATAAGGTCAGCCGCGAAGGCGGCAATTTTGCCTGGATGGCCGATAACCTCCACCAGGCAAAAGGCTCGCCCCGGCCCGAAGAGGTCACTGCCCTCTGGACCTTTGGCGGCGCCTGGGATCCCGAACAAAAGATTGCAGAACTGCAAAAGCGTACAGACTAGGGTGACTGCTGTTTTTCGGGAAAAGTAAAAAACGTCACTGTATTGACTGTATTTACACAAAAAACGTCATTGTACTGACGATTTTTACAAAAATTGTTTGTGCTTGTTTTAGCTATTAGTATATTCGCAGCCTGATTGATCTCTTTAGAAAATGATTAAGCGACAACTTGAACAGCAGATTATTGACCGGATGCAGCCAGGCAAAGTTATGTTGCTTTTTGGTGCACGTCGTGTAGGTAAAACGGTTCTGATACGCGAGATATGCAAAAAATTCGAAGGGAATTATTTGTTTTTGAATGGAGAAGATCACGATACTCATCTGCTTTTGGAAAGAAAAACGATTGCAAATTACCGGTTTGTTGCCGGAAACAATCAATTAATGGTTATTGACGAAGCGCAAAATATTCCCGATATTGGTGCGAAACTCAAATTAATGGTGGATGAAATTCCCACTATTCGTGTCATTGCAAGCGGTTCCTCTTCGTTTGATTTGTTAAATAAGTCGGGTGAACCCTTGGTGGGGCGTAGTACTGGTTTTTATCTTTATCCCTTTAGCCAACAAGAACTAATCTCGGTTGAAAACAGCTTGCAAACTCGTCAGAATCTGGAAAAAAGACTGATCTACGGAGCCTATCCCGAAGTGGCTTTTATGACCCGTGGACAACAGGCGCAAGAATACCTGACGGAAATTGTTAATGCCTATTTATTGAAGGATATCCTGATGCTTGACGGTTTGCGTAACGCAGGTAAAATTGGCAATTTATTGAAACTGATCGCTTTTCAGACAGGGTCGGAAGTTTCTTACGATGAATTGGGCAAGCAGTTGGGTTTGAGCAAGAATACGGTAGAAAAATACCTGGATTTGCTTTCGAAGGTGTTCGTGGTTTTCCGCTTGGGTGGTTTTTCGAGAAACTTGCGCAAGGAGGTGGCAAAAACAGCAAAGTGGTATTTTTGGGATGTGGGCATTCGTAATGCTGTCATTGGGAATTTCAGCCCTTTGTCTGTCAGGAACGATGTAGGACTGTTGTGGGAAAATTATCTGATAAGCGAAAGATTAAAAAGCAACAGCAATAGCCTGGGCTTTTCGCGTTATTATTTTTGGCGAACCTACGATGGGCAGGAAATTGATTTGATCGAAGAAAACAATCAATCGCTTGGGGCTTTTGAGTTTAAATGGAAAGAAAAGTCAGCCAAAGCTCCCCTTGCTTTTGCCAGGGCTTATCCCGATTCGACATTTTCGTGCATCCATCAGCATAATTATCCGGACTTTATACTGTAAATGTTTCAGCCCTCAGGAGTTTTGGATGTGTCCTGAGCCCCGGACAAAAGATTTTATTTCTTCTAAAAGCAATAAATTATGAGTACAAAAACAGATAGGCCTATCGACAGCCCGGACATGGGAGCTTTCCGCATCGAAAAAGATACCATGGGGCCGGTGCGGGTGCCGGCCGACAAGTATTGGGGAGCGCAGACCGAGCGTTCCAGACAGAATTTTCGCATCGGACCGCCGGCTTCGATGCCCCGCGAGATTATTCAGGCTTTTGCTTACCTCAAAAAGGCGGCGGCCAGAGCCAATGCCGAACTGGGGGTCTTGCCGGCCGACAAAGCAGAGGCCATCGCCCGGGTTTGCGACGAGATACTGCAGGGCAAGCTCGATGAGGAGTTCCCGCTGGTCATCTGGCAGACGGGTTCGGGCACCCAGAGCAATATGAACGTCAACGAGGTGATCGCCAACCGGGCCTACGTGCTGGCCGGCGGCCGCCTCAACCCCGCTGAGTCC
>JAAZGQ010000153.1 GCA_012511135.1 Bacteroidales bacterium
TAAAAAATCTGTAGCCGGTAATACCTCGATGCCATTTAACATCCTTGGATTGCGATCAAGAGAGACAATAATACGCCGGGCTTCAGGGAAATCTTCACTGAAAGCTTTCAAGCCTTTCGTATGTTTCGATTGCACCTCATCGCAAGTCTTAAATTCAATAGCGACACGACCATTACCAATTACTGCATCCACCTCATAACCACTTGAAGTACGCCAATAACTCAGTCTCTCATCGCTCTCCGAGTAGTTTAACCGGGCGATGATCTCCTGTATCATCAGATGTTCAAAAGCATGCCCAAAATCAGCAGAACCCGGTAGCAGATTTGAACGGTTAAGCAGATGATTTACTACTCCTACATCGAAATAGTAAAATTTTGAAGTGCTTATTGCTCTACGCTTTTTTGACATGGTAAATGCAGGTACCATATAGCCAATAAGCGTCTGTTCCAAAATAGTAAAATACTCTTTAACAGTGGTTGCACTCACACCACAATCCTGAGACACATTGGTATAGTTAACCATTTCACCATCACATTGAGCAGCCACATCCAGGAAACGATTAAATGATGCCAACTGTCGAATTACAGCCTCGTCTTGTATTTCCTCCTTTAGATATACTCCAATATATGCCTGCAAACGTTTTTTGGCATTTGCAGCCATATAATGTCGTGGTATCATTCCTTGATTGATCGCACGAAGCAAATCAAAACCAGGGATCTCCGCACTTACCAAAGGGTACAAATGAACAGACATTGCACGACCACCCAATAGATTGGTGCCCATACGCTTCAGTTTTCGGGCACTTGAACCGCAAAGAATGAATCTGATGCCTCGGTTTACAATCAACCAATGCACCTCGTCAAGCAACTGAGGAATCTTTTGTATCTCATCTATAATTACCAGGGTTTCTTTACCCAAATACTCCAATTCTTCGCGTAGCAATTGCGGGCGACGTACTAATCGGGAGTATTCATCACTCATCAGTAAGTCATATACTTTGGCTTGTGGGTACAATGTCTTTACCAATGTGCTCTTACCAACCTGGCGAGCGCCCCATAGAAACACACTATCTTCTTGTGCATCAATTATTTTCTGAATTCTTTTATATTCTGCCATACTTTATAAATTTGATGATAATCCAAAGTAGTGGTTGCAAATATAATGATATTCCAAAGCACAATCAACATATTTCATCGTTTCTTATCAAAAAACACCTTGAGGTTGAGATTTGAGGATGATCAGGGAAAGCAAAAATCCATTTTTAATCATTGGCACATTTCACCCAAAACCCATAACACAGCTAAGTTTGTTTTAATAGCAGCGTCCCGAGTGAAATCCGGGCCCCGAAGCCGATATACAGACACGGCGCCCGAAGCGCGCAGAGGCCGGCAACATCAGGCAGTCACCGTATCCACCACAAACTGCACCGCCTTTTGCAAACCGGCAACATCCCTGCCCCCGGCCATCGCGAAATGAGCCTGACCTCCGCCATTACCCTGAATATACTGAGCAGCCTCGCGAATCAGTTTACCCGCATTCAGGCCTTTGTCAACCAGCTCCTTGCCCAGCATAATGCTCAAAGTCGGCTTGTTGTCAAAACTACTGCCCGCCACAAACAGCACATTCTCAGCACATTCTCCCCTTAACTGCAAAGCAATATTTTTAACCTGATCCGCAGGAATCTCCATCATCAGGCGAATCACCAGATACCCGTTAATCTCAACAGCCTGCTGCTTGATTTTAGCCTTGATTTGTAGCACCTTTTCGGCCATAAAAGCCTCCACATCCTTGCGCAGCTGATGATTCTCGTCCAGGGTTTTGCGAATGGAATCGATAAAACCGGGCGCATGATTGAACATTTCCCTGATTTGTGAGAGTTTGTCCTTGAGCGCATCGGTATACTCTTCGGCTTTCTCGCCCGTCAAAGCCTCGATGCGCCTGACACCCGCAGCAATTGAGCTTTCGTTGATTATGCAGAAATAACCGATCCTGCCGGTCGAAGAAATATGCGTTCCCCCGCACAATTCGATGGAACTGCCAAAACGGACCACCCTGACTTCTTCGCCGTATTTTTCGCCAAACAAAGCCATGGCACCCATTTCGCGGGCTTCCTGTACAGGAGTGTGGCGATGCTCGTCCAGCACCATATTGGAACGGATCTTGCGGTTGACCAGGTGTTCCACCTGACGGATTTCTTCATCGCTCAGTTTCTGAAAATGCGAAAAGTCGAAACGCAAGAGTTCGTCCGATACATAGGAACCTTTTTGCTCCACGTGAGTACCCAGGACTTCACGCAGAGCGTCGTGCAAAAGATGAGTGGCCGTGTGGTTGGCCGAAATGCGGTTACGTCTTTCCAGGTCTACCACCGCCCTAAAAACCAAGCTTGGATCGGCAGGAAGCTTGGTGCAAATATGTACGCTCAGGTCGTTTTCTTTTTTTACTTCACGCACAGGCAAACGTTCACCCCCGGCTTCCAGATAACCGGAATCACCTACCTGCCCGCCCATTTCGGCATAAAAAGGCGTTTGGTCCAGAACCAGCTGATAAAAGCTTTTCCCTTTTTGCCGGACTTCGCGGTAACGAATAATTTCGACATCGCATTCGGTATAATCATAGCCCACAAAAGCAGAGCTGCTCTCTTTGAGAATCACCCAGTCGCCGGCTTTTACGACAGCGGCATTGCGGGCTCTGGCTTTTTGTTGCTGCATTTCGGCTTCGAAACCTTCGATGTCGGCCTCGAGTTGATTTTCGCGAAGAATCAGTTCGGTCAGGTCCAGAGGAAATCCAAAAGTATCGTATAAACTAAAGACCTCTTTGCCTTCCATTTTTTTCAAACCCGAGGCTTTGAGGTTTTCCATGCTTTTGTCCAGCATTTTAATGCCCGATTCCAGGGTGCGGATAAAAGCTTCTTCTTCTTCCTTGATCACCTTTTCTACCAGGCTTTGCTGGGCCGGCAATTCGGGATAGGCAGAGCCCATTACTTCGGTCAAAACGGGAATCAGTTTATATAAAAAGGCCCGGCGCCTGCCCAGGAAAGTATAAGCATAACGCACCGCCCTGCGCAGAATTCTGCGGATAACGTAACCGGCTTTGGCATTGGAAGGCAGCTGGCCGTCGGTGATCGAAAAAGCAATAGTGCGAATATGATCGGCCACTACCCGCATAGCAATGTCTGTTTGTTGGTCGCGCCCATACTGCACATCGCAGAGATTGCCGATTTCTTTGAGCAAAGGCTGAAACAGATCGGTATCGTAATTGGAGGTTTTGCCCTGTACTGCCATGCACAAACGTTCAAAGCCCATTCCGGTATCGATGTGTCTGGCCGGCAACATCTCCAGAGATCCGTCTGCCTTGCGGTTGAATTGCATAAACACCAGGTTCCAGATTTCCACTACCTGGGGATGGCTCTTGTTGACCAATTGCAGTCCGTCCAATTGTGCCCGTTCCGATTCGGGACGCAAATCTATATGTATTTCTGAACAAGGACCACAGGGACCGGTTTCGCCCATTTCCCAGAAATTATCGTGCTTGTTGCCATCTATGATGTGTTCTTTGGGCAGTAGTTCTGCCCAGTAGCCGGCGGCTTCGTCATCTCTTTGCAAATTATCCTCGGGACTGCCTTCAAACACCGTTGCATAGAGCCTCGAAGGATCGAGTTTGAGCACATCGGTCAGGTATTCCCAGGCCCAGGCTATGGCTTCTTTTTTGAAATAATCTCCAAAAGACCAATTGCCCAACATTTCGAACATGGTGTGATGATAGGTGTCGTGCCCCACCTCTTCCAGGTCGTTGTGTTTACCGCTCACCCGCAGGCATTTTTGCGAATCGGCCACCCGGGGATATTTGGCAACTGCCTGTCCCAGAAAAATGTTTTTGAACTGGTTCATTCCGGCATTGGTAAACATCAGGCTGGGATCGTCTTTGATCACCATGGGTGCGGAAGGCACTATCTGATGCCCTTTGGAGGCAAAGAAGCTTTTGAAAGACTCACGAATTTCTTTTGCGCCAAGCATAATTAATTTAATATAAAAACGAGTGCAAAAATACGGTTTTATTCTTACTTTTGCGCTTGATTCCGAATTAAAAGCAAGAAATTCGTGGCAAAGAAAAGCATCAAATACAGATTCAACGAAGAAACACTAAGTTTCGAGCCCATTGAATCCAAAACCAAAGACAAACTTAAAACCTTTACGCTGCACAGCATACTGGGCCTGGTTTTTGGATTGATTGCTTTTATCATTTATTCTAATTTTTTCGATTCACCCGAAGCAAAAAGGCTAAAGGAACAAAACATGGAGCTCCAGGCCCAATACGAAATCCTGCTCAGGCAAAGTCAGCAAATAGGCATGATTTTAAAAGATTTGGAACAGCGTGACGAAAACATGTACCGCGCCATATTGCAAGCCGAGCCCATTCCTTCGGAACTGAGACAGGGAAACTTTGAAAGAACCAACCGCTACGCCAGCCTGGCGCAAATGAATCACAATGCCCTGGTGATGATGACCACCCGCGAGGTGGACAGGTTGTCCAGAAGAGTGTATATTCAATCGAAATCCTACGATGAACTGGTGGAGTTGATGCGTAACAACGAAGAAAGACTCTTGTGCATGCCCTCTATACAACCGGTCTTAAACAAGGATCTCAAAAGAGAAGCCTCCGGTTACGGCTGGCGTATAGATCCGGTTTACGGCACCCGTAAATTTCATGAAGGAATGGATTTTTCTGCACCAACAGGCTCGGACGTTTATGCAACCGGCAATGGCGTTGTCACATATACCGGCTATCAACGGGGAGGATACGGTAATTTAATCAAAATTGATCACGGTTTTAATTATGAAACCTATTATGCACACCTAAGCCAGATTCTGGTAAAAAGAGGTCAAAAAGTGGTGAGGGGAGAAGTCATCGCCAAAGTAGGCAATACCGGCAAATCCGTGGGGCCACACCTGCATTACGAAGTGCGTTTACGAAGTCAGCCTCAGAATCCGGTTCATTATTACTTTATGGATCTTTCGCCCGAAGAATACGACGATATGTTGCAAATCCTGGCCAATACGGGTAAGGCCATGGACTAATATTTTGCCGGTCTGCCTAATTGTGATACTTTCTAATACCCTTCAAACATGTCCGATTCAAAAAACACAAACATATCCGATTCGAAAAACACAAACATGTCCGATTCGAAAATTTTCTTTTCTATCAGCGAAGTAGCCCGGCTATTTGGCTTGAACGAATCCACCCTGCGTTTTTGGGAAAAGGAATTTGACAGCATACAGCCAAAAAAAACCACCAAAGGTTTCCGCCAATACACCAAAGCAGACATCGAAAACATTCGCATGGTGTATCATTTGGTAAAAGAAAAAGGCATGACCCTGGTGGGAGCCAAAAAACTAATTCGCGACAACAAGCGCAAACTCTCCACCAAACTCGAACTACTGGACAGGCTGACGACCATAAAAGAAGAGCTGCTGGCCATTAAAGCTGAAATCAAGGAATAACATTAATATGTAATAGGTGTTGATACTGTCTGGTGCAATCTGGTACATTTATGCTGAATCTGTTCAAACACCGCAATAGCCCAACCAAAGTGGTGTTATAGAAAACAAGTGGCTTTTTGAGCTTATTTGCATCTTTTTCACAAGCCGGGCTTTAACAGCCGGGCTTGTTTATTAACAAACAGTTTGCAACTGTTATGGCATATTAGTTAAATATCCGTAATTATTCTGCTTTTCTAAACGATTTAATTGTATATTTGGTCTTGAATTTTGAGTTCTTTAAGCTAACAGGCGGCTGAGAACAAAACATAAAATACCGTAAAAGTCACAACGGGCTGAAACTCACCAAACAAGGAAAGTTGTAGTCCGAGCTTATATTTATAAACAACATATTCATTAAAACCTTAAACAATGGAACACTTTACCTACATTTTTAACCTCTAAATTAAGCTCTATGAAAAGACCTACTAAATTACTAATGGCGCTTTTAGCGCTGTTTATTGCACTTCCTTCGCTGAAAGCAGGGAATGTGCAGGTGTATAACACAGGAGATATCCCCACCAGTGCGGGCTCTTTCACTGCTCCCGACTTTTTCGGCGGGGCAGGCTGGAACTACAAAACCCGTACTCTGGATCCTGCAAAAAAAGACACCGTATTCTTTCCCGAGGTTCTTGGTGTAACAGATGTGGCTTACGGCATCGAAATCAGCAAAACCTCAGAAGACCCCGGCAATATTTTTCTTAGTCTGGATCTGCCCTCCTGCGATTCTATCTATATAGAGGGATGGGGAACCGGAGGCAGAGGAATAATGGTCACCAACAATGTCAACACCGACACCACCTGGGTTGGAGCCAGTTCTTACACTCTGATTAAAGTTCCCGTAAAAGTGGATATTGACTCTCCGGTGCAAGTTAAAATTACTCCGACCGGAAGTAA
>JAAZGQ010000154.1 GCA_012511135.1 Bacteroidales bacterium
AAGTAAAAGCCAAATGAAAGTGATAATCAGCCTGTTCTTTTTTTGAAAAATCTTTGCTGCGGCAAGAAAGGAAAAAAGCCAGAGCATCCTGATACTGACGGGCATTCATGGCATTGGTCCCCAACATATAATAGGCTCTTGAAGCCTGAACCGACAAAGGATATTCCCTGATAAATTCCTTGAGTAGTAAACTGCTTTCCATGCGATTCAATTCATAGGAACTGGCAGCATACATAAACTCTGCGCTTTCCCTGAGATTCTCCGGCAAAGATTGAATCTGCTCAAACCAGGTATCCAAAGTCCGGAAGCAATAAGCATATTCACCGGCATTGAATTGTTCGCCGGCCAGTCGGTATAACCAGGTGGGGCCTTTTTTTTGATTGTTCTCCTGTGCAGACGCAATATTACCTACAGAAAAAACAATTAACATCAAAAAAATCAGGCTAATCCGTTTTATGTAACTGAGCATATTATCGAATTTGTTTGTTTTGATTTAAAAATGCAATAATACCTTTTTTTATTGAATCCAGCCCGAAATCCGCCGGATAAATTTTGTTAAGCGGGCAGAAAAAGGCCTCTTTCACATCGTCATTAGCCTGAATTGTGTCAAGCTTGTTGACGCGGCAAAGAAAGAAAAAATCCAGGGTATGAACCTCCATGCCAGAATACTGATACACATTTGGAAGTGAAAACAAGTATTGCATAGTATCTGGTTTGAGACTTAATTCTTCGTGGATTTCACGCCTCAGAGCCTCTTCTATATTTTCACCCATATCAACAAAACCTCCCGGTAAATCAAGGCTATCCGGGGCTGGCTGCTTAGCCCTGCGGCAAAGCAATAACTCTCCGGCAGGATTAAGAATAAAAGCAGCTGCGGAGGCCGCCACATTAGAATAAAAGACAAAACCGCAATCCATGCAATGTTTTGATTTAAAATCATTTTCGACAAAACGTCGGGAACCGCAAGCGGGACAAAATAAAAAAGGGCTGAGAGGATGTTGCTTCATGGCTGATGGCTGTTTAGAAAAAAAGTCCGAACGGTATAAACGATTCGGACTTTTTGGCTCTTCAGGTAGGACTTGAACCTACGACCCTCTGATTAACAGTCAGATGCTCTAACCAACTGAGCTACTGAAGAATGTTTGGCTTGTCTTTAAAAAAGCGCGACAAAAATACAGCATATTGTCGAATAATGCAATATCTTTGTCAAAAAAAATTACAGAATGAAGAATTTATTAGCCCTTGGCAACGCCCTGGTTGATGTATTAATCCGGCTGGATTCAGAAGAATTACTTACAGAACTCGGCATAGCCAAAGGCAGTATGCAACTAATCGACAAAGATCGCTTCGATCATATACAAGCTTCGCTTACTTCCTATAAAAAACAGTTTGCCTCTGGCGGATCTGCCGCCAACACCATAATCGGAGCCGCCACTCTGGGTCTGCCGGCTGCTTTTATAGGCAAGATTGCCGACGACAGCAACGGAGCCTATTTTGAAAAAGACATGAGACAGGCGGGAGTTGAAACACGTTTGCTCAAAGGACAATCTGCCTCGGGAACTGCCTTTACTTTTGTCAGCCCCGACGGTGAACGCAGTTTTGCCACCTACCTGGGAGCCGCCGCCGAATTGCGGGCCGAAGACATGTTGCCCGAAATGTTCGAAGGCTATACCAATCTTTACGTAGAAGGCTATCTTTTGCAAAATTACGACTTGATAAGGCGTATCCTTGACCTGGCCAAAGCAGCCGAAATGAATATTATCTGGGATTTGGCCAGCTACAACATAGTCGAAGAACACAGGGCTTTTTTAACCGAGACGGTGCTTCCCCGGGTAGATTATCTTTTTTCGAACGAACAGGAGGCCGAAGTGCTCACAGGAGCCAAGGCTGACGAAGCTCTCGACATCCTGGCAGCCAAGACCAAAATTGCCGTTGTCAAAACCGGAGCAAAGGGAGCCATGGCAAAAAGAGGCGAAGAAACTGCCCGCGTCCCGGCACTCAAAGTAAATGCTCTCGATACCACAGGTGCAGGCGATTTATTTGCCTCCGGTTTTTTATACGGTCTGTCTATGGGCCTGGCCCTGGACGAGGCCACCAGTATAGGCAATATCACCGCCGGTAACGTTGTACAGGTACTGGGAGCCAAAATGGACCAGGCAAGATGGGCAGACATCAAAAATCAAATCCGCTCCCAGCTTTGATTTCAATTTAATTGCTCTGATACAATCATTGTTTGAGAACGTAATTATTTGATTCCTCCTTTTATCAAGAAAAATTGATGAATAAAACAAAGAAAAATAAACTCTACTTTATAATCCTGTCAACTGCGCTGGTGTGCAGCCTTGGTTTTTTTTATGCCTTTAAAGCTCAGGATAGGAATTTCCTGATCAGTAAAAATTTTGACATTTTCCACTCGCTCTTCAGAGAGCTCAATTTGTTCTACGTGGACAGTACCGATGTTGACAAAGTTTTTTCAAACGCCATAGACGGTCTGCTGAGTTCCTACGATCCCTACACTACTTATATTCCCGAGTCACAAATGTCGGAATTGAAATACATGACAACCGGCGAATACGGGGGCATAGGAGCCGTAATCAGCAAACGAGGCGATGCAATCATAATTGCAGAACCTTACGAGAACTTGCCTGCCC
>JAAZGQ010000155.1 GCA_012511135.1 Bacteroidales bacterium
AAAACATAGGCATTCAAATCGGAACTTTCGAAAGCGTCGTCGCCCTCAAAACTGTAGGCATCCACCCCGATACCTGCAAAAGGATAGATTTCAAAATTGGGGATACGCAGGCCGTAGCCATAGCTCAGAATGCCATTCATAGCACTCCCGTCAAGGTTTAGTGCCAGACTGGTGTAAGCACAGAAACCCTTGCGGGTGTGGTTTTCGTAAGAAATATCTGCGTGAAAACCGCCATTGACCGCCATTCCTTGCGGGATACTGTTGAATCCCAGTCCCACTGAGAGGTTCAAGTCTTTTTTCTCTACCAGGGTAAGCCCTTCGACCACCCTTCCGTAGCCGGCAATTTTGGTGAATTCCGATTCGGGGCTTTCGCCGGTAGCCACTATGCGGTTGTCTGCCACGTTTTTGGTGGCCCGTAAGATGCCTTTGCGCACCAGTTTGATGCTGCCGTCGCTGTCGCCCTTGAAACCGTAGGCATAAAACCGCAGGCCGTGTTTGACGTCTTCTTTGGTGCCGATTTTTGCCCTGATGGGTCGGATACTGGTGATGGGAGTAGTTACCACAAAGTCTTCGTGTTGTTTCTCGATTTTGTAATTCAGATCACTGCAAATTTGCTGATGCAATTCGGCGAATGCTTCTGACAGGCGTTGTTCGTCTGTTTTTTTCTTATCCCCCAGGATTCCCAGCCTTTTGTTGGCTTCGATGCCGGTAGAAACACTTTTATCGCCGAGGCTGACCCGGCTGACCAGTTCCACCGGGATGTTCCAGGCTTCGAAAGCGGCTTTTTTAGACTGTTTCTCTTCGGCGGGCGTGTTTTCGTCCAGCCAGTAATTGTCGTAGAAAGTATCCAGATCTTGTTCGTCCCAGTTGAGCTTGTACAAGTACAAGGCAGCAGTGGCTTTCCAGTAAAGTTCACGGCTGTCGCCCTCGCCGGAATATTCCTGCCGCAGGTTGGTCACATCGTAGACCATCAGATAACGCCGGCCTATCAGCTGGCTGCCGGCATCGCGAACAGTTTCCACTTTGAGGGTGCCGCTCAGGCGCATGTCCACGTCGTGGGCAGTGTATTCCCCCCTTTCAAAAACCCGGTCCAGGTTCATGCTGCCGTCTGCCTGGCGCTTGAAAATATAGGCAACGATCTGTTGGCCCGCTTTTTGCCCGTTCAGCATAGTGCTGATAATTTCTGTGCGGTCAGGGGCTTTGGGCAGGCTGCTTCCTTCGGGATAAAATCTCCGCGATTCCCTTATATTCAGGGCTTGTAAATCGATTTCATTGATATCAAAGCGACCACCCAGGCGGGCATTATTAATTTGCGCAGCTACATCGGCATCGTAAGAATCTCCGTAGTCTATACGGATAATACTGGCCGAATTGCGGGTATAACGCTCTTCGGGAAGAAGATCTCCCTGAGCTGATTCCTGGCCTTTGGCCGGGAACAGGCATGCTGTGAGCAGCAGCATTTGTATAAATATGGGTCTGGTTCTCATGGATAGGGGGTTCCTGAACAATTAGTCTGATCAATCTGATATAGAACTCAGTTGGCGGGCTGTTTAATGCCCGTCAACTGAGTTTATTTCGTGTGCGGGCCACAGAAAGAAAGTATCAGAACTTGCTCATTTCTTCTTCGAAGGTGCTTTTGAATTTCTCGTAATTGTAATCCACTTTGAGAATTTCCTGACTGCTGGCGCGATTGTTGATATTTTGCAAAACTTCGCTGGAACCGTATTCCAGGCAAATATAAGATTTGTAATTGCCCTGTTGGGTTCTGGTCATCTTTTCGCAAATCACAATGGCACCGCTCAGAGTTTGATTTACCACTTCGCGGGTGATCCCTTCGTAGTTGTTCAGTAATTCTTCCTTGTTGTTGAAATTTCCAGATTTCACATAATTGTCGGTAACTGTTTTGATGGTTGTGTTGATAGTGGCGGCCAGTCCGGCACGAGCCTGGCTCATGGCCATGTTTTTAGCGGTCATCTGGTTCATGCTTTCACCAATACCCGTATAACGGAAGGCTTTGTTGGTGCTTTGGTATTCAGGACCGGAGCAATAGGAAACTATTTCGACTTCGCCATCGTTTTTGGGTGTGATTTTTTTGGATGAACCACAGGAATAAAACATCATTCCGGCAATAACACCGAGGCCTAATACTTTCAAGATAGAGGTTTTCATAATACATTGAATTTAATGGTTGATAAAAAAGTTAAAGCAATTATTCTAAAATATCTTTTTGTAGATTGATTGAAACCTGTGAATGATCGCCGGAGTAATCAAAGATCATATCACCGTTGCTTGCCAGCATTTTAATAAAATTCAGCTCAAACCAGACTACGGCCATTCCAACTTTGATCCCCGAAAGGACGTCGATGCGGTAGTTGCTTCCAGGAATCTCGGTAATCGATATCGTGCTGTTGTTCGAGATCCTTACTTTATCAAAGGAAATATTCTTTTTGTCTACGGTCAGTATGGAAATAATACCCTGTGCATTGCGGACGAAATTTATGGCTCCGAAATTCTTATAAATATTGGGACAGGATGTTTTGAAGCCCGGGTTGTTTTTGTCCAGAGTTTCTTGTACAGCTTTGCCGGTGAGGCTGATGCCCATGTCCTTGACCAGTTTGCAGGCGGCAAACAAACCTGCCATGGCCGGATCGGTTTTTTGTCCTATAAATTTTGCCGATTCGGCCTTGAACAAGCCGGGAATATCCAGGCTGGCTTCCGAGGCAAAAGCTACCGGTTCCTTGTTGCCGGCCACCGCCAGGGCATTGTTGATCATGCCTGAATATAAGACTTGTTCCCCGGGACCAATAAACAGGCCTTGCTGAGATTCTTCAAGTTGTTCTCCGGCATGTTGGGTGGAGATTTTATCACCCGCGGGCGAGAATACTGCCGTAAAGGCTGTATGGATAGTTTGAGGCAGTTCGTCCAGGCCGGCTTTGCTCAGCCAGAGCAGGCGGCCTTCGGGGGAATAGCCCGCCATAAAAAGATCCGATTTACCTTCGGCTGCCTGCAATTTGTAACCGCCGTCCTGTAATACACCCGTAAAGACACCCGCTACCACGATGTTGCCCGAGCTCTGGGTATCGACAGACATTCCAACGGCATTGTCCGAAGAGCTCAGCTTATTGGCCCACAATACCTTACCTTCGGTATTAACTTTGGCCACAAAGCAATTGTGCGCTTTGCTGTTGCCCGATAAAGTAGTTCCTCCCAGTTGCACTGCTTCGGCAAAATAGCCGGTCAAAACAGCAGAGCCCTCGCTCAGTAATTTGGCATTTTTTCGGAAGCTGCCTTTGTAGCAGCCTTTTTCTGATAGTTCTTCCCAAAATCCGGCCAGAGACATGGCTCTGCCCCGAAGGTTGGCTATTTCGTGAATAACAGGAGCCACATTGCTGTATTCGGGCATCGCTACACCCAGGGGTGCATTGATAAAAGTAGGATCGGCTATCACATAACGCTGGTTGTTGTAAACCAGTTGGTTCCCGGTAAAGGGCGATTTAAAGGCAACGGCCGTGGCCATATGACCGGGATATTCCAGGCCGACAACGTTGAGCCCCAGAAATTCCCGTACCAGATAGGAAAACAAGACCGAACGGTCTTCGCAGTCGCAATAGGGATAATGCAAGACTTCTTCGGCAAAGAAATATTTTTCGCGGCCGAATTGCTCGGGGTCGGTTTTATAGGCAAAAGCAGTTTGCACAAAGCGAAGTATAAAGTTGACGGCCTGCACTTCGTCCATTTCGCTGATAACCGGCTGCAGGGCTGTATACAAAGCTTCTCTGGATTGTACCGACATGGGAGCATTGAAATAGGTTTCGAAGGCCAGCAGG
>JAAZGQ010000156.1 GCA_012511135.1 Bacteroidales bacterium
GATCGTTCCAGCAGCCGAGATATATTTTGGTTGCCTTGCCCGAAACATTATCATCAACAATATCATAGCTATTGGAGACTAAGCTTTCGGACAATTTTTCTTTGGCGTAAGTGCTTCTCGGGGAATCGGATTCTGTTGTAAGCAACTGTACTTTAGGTTGACAGGCAGCGAACAATAAGACTGAGGCAGCACACAAAAAGGGAAAATGGATTTTCATGTAGAATAAGTTTAAACGTTTTAGCATCACAAAAGTAGGATTATTTTATATAGGTAAAACTAAAAAAATCAAAAACTTGCGTTCTGACTCAGCCCTCATAAATTGAAGCCCCGGCCTTTATTTAAGTTTAAGAGGTATTAAATGCGTTTTTTTATTTTGGTAATGAACATTTGTTCATTAATTTTGCCTTCTTAAAAAAAACCTGATCAAATGAGGCGAATAAAATAGATATATGATATCAGATTACAGGTGTTTTTATTGTTTTGTCAAGGCTTTTGGCAAATTACTCGACAAAAGTGCAATTCCCGCAGCAGACAAAGAACAATTCACAATAGATATGCTGGCCTTGTACCAGCAAGAGCGTTCGGATTTCTCGGCACCTCATTTTTCAAAAAGATTACATCAGAAGTTAGCTGAGTATACTCTTTGCAATGATCCTTACATGAACGAAAAGCAAGAAAGTAACGACAAAGCTTTGGCCTTGTACGGGCCCTGCCGGCAAATGGTTTTAGAGGCGGCAGATCCTTTTGACAAAGCTTTAAGATTGGCCATTGCTGGGAATATTATAGATTATGCCGTACACGATCAATACGATATAGAACAAAGCATTCAAAATGTATTGAACGGTCATTTTGCGATAGATCATTCCCCGGAGCTCAAAAAAGAACTCAAGTCTGCCGCTTCTGTACTGTATTTGGGTGACAATGCCGGAGAAATTGTTTTTGACAAGCTCTTTATTGAGACCCTGATGCATCCCGGGCTTACTTATACCGTTAGAGCTACACCCATAATCAATGATGCTACATACAAAGATGCCGAATATGTGGGCATGACAGATGTTGCAGAGGTAATTACTACCGGAGACGGCATTCCTTCTGTTTCTTTATCTACCTGTTCGGAAGAATTCAAATCTGCTTTTGAACAGGCCGATCTGGTTATTTCCAAAGGTCAGGGTAATCTGGAAGGTTTATTGGGTAAAACAAGCAAGAACATTTATTTTTTATTGATGGTAAAATGCAATGTGATTGCCGAAATCTTACAGGTACGCAAAGGAGATTTTGTGGTTTTTAAAGAAAAGCCTTAGAATAAAATATAATGGAACACTGTTTTTTACATGTAGGACTTCAGGTTTTAGATAGGGATATTGAAAACTTTTACAAAAAAATAATGGGAGCAAGGATAGAGCGTGAATTTGTTTTATCCGAAGAATGGTCTGAGCGGATTTTTCACAAAAAACAAGCAGTAAAAGTTTGCCAAATGCTGTGTCGTGATGTTTTTTTGGAGCTATTTATTGATAATTCGCCAATGGAACAGACTTACGCGCATGTATGTCTGCAATTTTCCAATACAAGGGAAATAGCCGAAAACGCTCAAACAAGCGGATACACAACACTGGTAAAAGAATCGGCCGGCAACAAACATACTTATTTTGTGCGGGACGGAGCCTCTAAAATACCGGGAGCTGGTTGATCCAGCTCATTATTGCGCCTACCTCTGATTCAATGATACTCTCCCTGAGAAGACTCTACTTCCTTCTGATTCAATTATTCTGTTTCCTCCGAAAACACGAGCTCCGTCTTTTGGCCGGAATACATCAGGCTGATAGTTTTTTGGACTTCTGTATCGATGCCGGCAGGACACTCCGGACTGACCAAAACAAATTCAAACTGCCTCTGAGCAGGCTCCGGGCGGTAAGAACCTTCGGCAGCTGAGATCGACAAGCTTTTTTGGGCATCGTTGTAGTGGAAGGCTATCCTGCAATATTCCCCCTTTTCGTAATCGTAGTTGGTTCCGGCGTCTTCGTACAAACAAGCGCTGCCGTCTTGTCCGCTAAAAATATAAAAAAGCAGAACTTCTTGCTTTTCTCCGCTGTGTTGAATCAGATCGCCTGTGGGAAGTATGCTTCCTGCAGGCACAAAAACCGGCATACGCTCGTAGGGTGCATCCACCGGACTTTCCTGTCCTCCGGGATAATAATTGCCCTGATAAAGATCGTACCAGCCGGCGTTTTGCGGGAAATAAACCTGGCGGCTGCGGGCCTGGTATTCGTACACCGGGCAAACCATCATGTTCGATCCAAACAAATATTGGTCACCAATATCCATCACCCGGGCATCGTTTGCGAAATCCATCATCAAGGGACGCATGATGGTGTAATCGTCCAAATAGCAGCGGCCGGCCATGGTATAAATGTAAGGCAGCAGGCGATAACGCAGTTCGGTATAATATTTCATGGTTTGGTAGGCCGGATGCCCTTCGGGAGCAATATGCCAGATTTCCCGATAAGGATATTGACCGTGGCTGCGAAACAATGGCACAAAAGCCCCGAACTGATGCCAACGTACATTAAGCTCCCGCCATTCCTCCAGATCCTCAGACCCTTCCCGGGCTTTTTCGTAGCGTTTTTCCACACAAAAACCTCCGTTGTCCATGGTCCAGTAGGGATTGCCCGAAATGGAAAAATTTTGTCCGGCACTGATCTGAGCCTTCATATCTTCCCAACGTGTTCCGATATCGCCGCTCCAGACGGCGGCTGCATAACGTTGCGAGCCGGCGTAGCCTGAGCGGGTCAGGATAAAAACCCTGTTGTTGTCGTTTACCGAGCGTTGGCCTTCGTAAATGCCTTTGGCATTCATCAGCCCGTATGCATTGAAGTTCAGAGCCGAAGGACCCAAAGCAGTGGGGTGCATCAGTTGTTTGCGGTAATCCATGTCGGCATTAGACAAAATGTCCGGCTCCGAAGCATCCATCCACCAGGCATCAAAGCCTTTGACGTAAAGATGTTCCTGCATTTGTTCCCAGAAAAGCTCACGGGCACCCGGACTGAATGCATCGTAGAATGAACCGATGTAACCCCGGCCTATCCAGTCTCGAATACTGTCGTCGACAGCCCGGGGATAAATCCAGCCTTTTTGTTTGAATTCCTCGTAATGTTCAGTATTGATATAAAATTTTGGCCAGACCGAAATCATTATCCGGGCATTCAGGTCGTGGACATCTCTTACCATTTGTTCCGGATCGGGAAAGCGTTGCGCATCGAATTCATGGCTGCCCCAGGCCTTTTCTTCCCAGTACGACCAATCCTGCACAATGTTGTCGATGGGAATCTGTCTGTGCCTGAACTCCCGGAGTACGGACAAAATCTCGTTCTGAGTTTTGTAGCGTTCCCGGCTCTGCCAAAAGCCCATCGCCCATCCGGGCATGACCTGTGCCTTGCCGGTAAGCCTACGGTAGCCGCTCACGACATCGTCGGCATTTTTGCCCCTGATGACATAATAATCCATCTGTTTGCCCATTTCAGACCAGAAAGAAATTTTCCCCTCTTCCCCGGCCGGCAGGGGACTCAGGGCTTTGAGCCCTATGTAGGAACTGCCTCCGTCGGCTTGCCATTCCAGCCTGAGCCGGTGTTTTTGGCCGGCCTGCAGAGGATAAGAAAACTTGCAGGTGTTGGGATTCCAGGCGGTACGCCAGCGTTCGGGCACCACCAGCGTATCGTCGAGATAAAGTTTGACGTAACCCGCGTAATAGAGTGCAAAACGAAACAAGCCCGTAGTATCCGATTCGATGGACCCTTCCCAGCTTACCCGGGCATTTTGCAGCGGAAAAGCCTGAGGGAAATCTTGTTGAGAGTTCAAATCCTGGTAATCAATGGTTTTTTCGATACGTTCCAGTTCTTTTTTTCGGCCCGGATTTGAATAACAGGCCGTCAGCCCGCCTTCCTTACCGTACTTGTCGTATAGCCTGAATTGGTCCAGGTTGGCAAATTCCCTGGGATCGCCCCATTTGCTGTAGGAATTGTTGTCCCAGAGCAGGCCGTAGTTTTTGCTGGAAACCACAAAAGGCACCGAGACCTTGGTGTTGTATTGATACAGCGATTCGTGTTTGTTTTTGTAATTGAATTCGTCCGACTGATGCTGGCCCAGGCCGAAAAAGGCTTCGTCCTGAGGCGATTCGAACACCTGTCTGAACGAATAGGCCCGGCTACCTTCGTAATCGACCGGACTAAAGCTTTTACCCCCGCCGACTTGTTCCCGCAAAAATACCGAACCATTCAAGTCGCTAAAAATAAGCTCTCCGCTGTTTAGCAATGCAGTAGCTCTGATGGTGGCCGTTTCCAGCACCACACTGTCAGCGGAACGATATACCTGCCATTGACTGGCTATTTTGTGTTCTTTGTCTTGCCAGGAACACATCAGTCCGGTTTTCAGGCTGATTCTTCGGTCGGGGCTGGCTATGACCCTGATTATATCGTCGTTGACCACTTGTAGATAGAGACTGCCTGTAGCGGTTTTCTTCTTGTCGGGCCGAATAAGTACCCCGTTTTCGCTGACCCGGAAACAGGGTCCGGAACATGCAGAAAACACCAAAGCGAGGGGCAGAATCAAAAACCTAAACCTAAACCTAAACCTAAACATAGATCCAATCCCAGACCTAATCCCAGATCTAAGCCCAGCCCCAGACTGAAACCCTAAGGAGCGAGTGTCCATGATGTAATCACTTATAACGGCGGTAAAATTCCACAACAACTTCGATACTTTGCAGCCAAAGATCAAAAGGATAGTTTTCGTTGGGCGAATGGATCGCATCCGATTCCAGGCCGAAACCCATCAGGATGCTTTTGATCCCTAAAACTTTTTCGAAAGTGGCAATGACGGGAATGCTGCCTCCGCGCCTCAGGGCCAGCGGGCGTTTGCCGAACACTTTTTGATAGGCTGCCTCGGTGGCTTTGTAAGCCGGTAGATCCAAAGAGCAGACGTAAGGATTGCCCCCGTGCTTGAAGCGAACCTCCACTTTAACTTCGGGTGGAGCCAGTTGCTTGAGGTGGTTTTCGAAGAGCCGGCCAATTTCCTGATAATCCTGATCCGGCACCAGACGGGTAGATATTTTGGCATAAGCCTTGGAAGGGAGTACAGTTTTTACTCCTTCGCCGGTGTATCCTCCCCAAATACCACAAACATCCAAGGTGGGCCGAATACCGGTCCGTTCGATGGTCGTATAGCCTTTTTCTCCCTTGAGGCCGGGAGCTCCTACCGATTTGCGATAGGCTTCGTCACTGTGAGGCACGGCGGCCATCATGGCTTTTTCCTGGGCCGACACCGCCTGAACTTTGTCATAAAAGCCAGGTATGGTGATTTTGCCCTCGGCATCTATCAGGCGGGAAATCATTACGGACAGTTCCTGTATGGGGTTGGGAACAGCTCCGCCAAAAATGCCGGAATGCAAATCGCGGGCAGCTCCGGTCACTTCAACCTCCCAATAGGAGATGCCCCTGAGACCGGTAGTGATGGATGGGGTATCGGCTCCCAGCATGCTCGTATCTGAAACCAGGATTACCTCTGCCTTGAGCAAGTCTTTGTTGTTTTGGCAGAATTCCTCCAGGTGAATGGAACCGATTTCTTCTTCGCCCTCGAGCAGAAACTTAACGTTGCAAGCCAGTAGCTTATTTTCGAGAGCCAGCTGAAAGGCTTTGGCTTGTATCATAGACTGCCCTTTGTCGTCGTCGGCACCCCGGCCTTTGATCAGACCCTCTTCGACACGGGGTTCAAAGGGAGCTGTAGTCCAAAGTTCCAGGGGATCTTCGGGCATCACGTCGTAATGGCCATACACAAGAACAGTAGGAGCTTTGGGATCAATAATCTTTTCTCCGTATACTATGGGATTGCCTTTGGTTTGAAAAATCACGGCTTTGTCCACTCCCGAGGAAAGCAAGATTTCTTTCCAGCGTTGAGCGCAATCTTGCATATCCTGTAAATGTGCTTCTTGTCCGCTCACCGAAGGAATGCGCATCAGGCTGAACAATTCGTCGAGGAATTGTGTTTGTCTGGATTGAATAAGGTCTTTAATATTCATATAGATAAGCTTTTATGTATTAAGTAGGTTTTTCATTTCTTTGGCCAGAAACTGCACTTTGGGGCCCACAATCAATTGAATGGTGTTCTTGCCGGGCCGGATGATGCCTGCAATAGCAGCAGACCTTAGTATGGTATCGTCAACGGCTTCGTCTTGTCTGAGCACAATACGGAGCCGGGAGATGCAATTATCCAGTTCGGCAATGTTCTCTTTGCCGCCCAGACCCTGAATCAGGAGGACAGCCACTTCCCGGTAATTATCGCTGTTTTTACTCTTTCGGGTTGTGGTGTTTTTAGCCGATTTACTGTCCCTGTTATCCTTCTCCCTGCCAGGCAGGGTCTCCTGATTTTCGTTGCCAGGCAGGGTCTCCTGATTTTCGTTGCCCGGCAGAGTCATCCGATGTTCTTTGCCTTTGAGAGTCTCCAGACTTTCTTTGCCCGACGGAGTTTCCGGGTTTTCCTCCTCCCTGCCAGGAGTGCGTAAACGAAAGAATTGAATGGTAAAACGGAAGACCAGGTAATAAACCAGGGCCGTGATAAGTCCTATCCAGAGTATCCAGAGGGGATTCAGAGCCATGGGCGATTTAAAACTAAGAACATAGTCTACCAGCCCGGCACTAAAATTAAAGCCGGCTCTGACCGGCAGATATGCCATAACACCCGCTGTCAGCCCCGTTAGCAAAGCGTGCAGGGCATACAAGCCGGGAGCCAGGAACATAAAAGAAAATTCCAATGGTTCCGTTACACCGGTCAGAAAGGCACTCAGGGCAGAGGCCAGCATCAGTCCACCCACTGCTTTTTTACGTTCGGGTTTGGCCGTGTGATACATAGCCAGGGCGGCAGCAGGCAGACCAAACATCATGACCGGGAAAAAGCCCGTCATATATTGTCCGCTTACCCCAAGGACACCCTGACCTGACCAAAAATCGGCCAAATCGTTGATGCCTGCCACATCGAACCAAAACACCTGATTCAGAGCGTGGTGCAAGCCCAGCGGAATGAGCAGGCGATTGAAAAAGGCATACAGCCCGACACCGACAGCTCCGGTATCCAA
>JAAZGQ010000157.1 GCA_012511135.1 Bacteroidales bacterium
AGAAGTATTTCATTCATCTGGACCGGGTCTATTCGCCTTACCCGAAACTGTATTCTTTTTACGAACAACATGTGCCGGAATACGACATGAGGGAATTACTCAAAGATGCCCCGGAGCTGGCCCGCTCTCTGGAAGCGGTGGATTATTCGCTGGATTTGCCCGAAGCAATGGTAAGCGGCCGTAAAGTATTGCGTGCAATGGATTACAATCAGCCAGCCATTGTGTTGGATCCCTTCGAAGAGTACAATCTCCAGACGGACATCGGGATGGGATGGGGTAATGTGAGTAAGAGCACTGTGGGAGTGCTGGCTAGCGTGAGACTGGGATTGAGAGGGACTTATGCGGAACTAGTAAACAGACGAGGAACACCGCAGGTAGCAAAACCTCTACCATTCCCGGATAACGGGATTAACTACGATTGTTGGTTGTATTTAGGTCTTTTTTCTTATAGAGAATCTGTACGTGGTTTTGATCCGGTGCCGAATGTAATTGCTTCCGTCATTCCCGATTCTCTTAAGTATATAAGGCACTTAAGCATAGAGCGAGTCAGGCGAATCAGCATTTACACCGACAAAGACGGTCGTGAGCCATACTCTATTAAAAAGGTATTGAAAAGTTATACCGACGATTTCATCATTAATTACGAATCGTATCAGGACAATAGTTATGTTCCTGTTTATAAGGGGCGGCGTGTGAATCTTTTAGGCTATTCGCCGGAATGTGAATTTTATCATCCGGATTACAGCGACGGTGTCTTACCCGAACAAAGGGATTACCGTCGTACACTTTACTGGAATCCGGATGTTCGGACAGATAGTCTTGGCCGTGCGCATATACGGTTTTACAACAACTCCAACTGCCGAACCATCTGCATCAGCGCCGAATCGGTAACCAATGACGGGCAGGCGCTGATGTATTATTCTACTGATTGATTTAACCAAAATAACTATGAAGACTTTACGAAAATTTGGATCTGCCTTTTTGGGTGCAGTTGTGTACTTGGCATCAGATGTTATTATTCAAAAAGTAATTGGAAGAGAACACGATCTCTTACATTATCTGATTGGAACGTTGCTTTTTTTTATAATTATGACAGTTTTTCTTTTTATAAAGGACGGAAAAGCAAAAAAATCAGACCAGGGCCAGCATTGATTAATTTTTAAACAAAGAGGCTGTCTCCCCCGCTTACGCAAAAGAGACAGCCTCCCGACCCAAATTAAACCTTTATCAAACTCTAAAATCCTCCACCTTACCTGTTGCCACCCTGTTGGGGAGCTCCACCTTGGCGTTGCATACGTCTTTGGGCGGCTTCTTCCAGTTGTTTGGCATATTCTTTTTGCTGATCAACTGTAAATACTTTGTTCAACTCTTCAGTCTTAGCCTTGGTTGTTTCTTCTCTTTGTTTCATAAAAGCCTCGCGGTCAAATTCCTGACCACTGCTTCTCATTTCAACCATACGAACAGAGTCTTGTTGGGCATATTTAAGACTGATCTTAAATACTTCTGCGGCTTGTTGTTCATTGAGCGAAAGGCTGGTTTTTAATTGCTCTACTTCTCTTTCGGCGCGAGCGCTGGTGCTAAACTGGCCACGTTGGCCGGTTCTTTGTTGTTGTTGAGCCATAACTGTTCCGGCCACAAACAGCAAGGCCATCATAATTGCAAACGAAAACTTTTTCATAAAAACAGGAATTAAAATAAATAAGTAAAGTGATTTTGCTAAACTGGGTATTAGAAATCATTCGAATCAAATCGTTTAATGTCCGACAAGCAAATAATGATAAAATAACATCATTAAACACTTCTTAATTAAATCCCTTTTCCTTTTTGATTTGCTCGTAGGCAGCATTGACCTCTTTGAACTTTTCGGCAGCCTTTTTTTGTACGTCTTCGCCCAAATGTTCCAGTTTGTCGGGATGGTATTTGACAGCCATTTTTTTGTAGGCTTTCTTAATTTCCTCCACACTGGCTTCGGGGCTGATCTCGAGTATTTTATAGGCGCTGGTGGCGTCTTTTACAAACATAGCCCGGATCGATTCGTAATCCATTACCGAAATGCCCAGCCACGAGGCAATGCTTTGAATCAGCCGAATCTCGGTTTCTTGCAATTGGCCGTCACTACGGGCCAAGCCAAATAAATAATGCAAGAGCTGGAGGCGCGAGGCATAGTCCATGGCTTGTCTGATTTGTCGGCAAACCGGTGCCAGATCGTAGTCTTTCTTGATCAGCTCTCGAAATATCAAAATATATTGTTCGGCTTTTTGTTGTCCGAATTGTTGGCGAAAGAAATTTTTGACGTACTGAAGTTCTGATTTCAACACTTGTTGATCGGATTTCATGATGGCAGCCGAAAGTACCAGCAGACTCAGTCCAAAATCACCTTCTCCGGTGCGGACTCCCTGAGTGTGATCTTGTTGTTGGTAAGCGTATTTACCGGAATTGATGCTTTCGAATATCGATCCGAAAACAAAACCGAGTATTCCCCCCAGGGGACCTCCTCCCAGAGCCCAGCCCAGGGCTCCTCCTATCCATTTTAATGCACCCATTTGTAAAGAAAAATAGTATAAAATTAAACGACAAAGATACAGAAATTTATTATTCCTTATCTTTGTAACATTTTCCCACCAAAAGCATCTATGCTATGTCTGATGCCTTGAATACCGATCTGTTGTTAATAGAAGCATGTCTAAAAGGAGATGCCAAAGCGCAGAAGGAGTTGTATGAGCAATACGCACGAAAAATGATGCCCATATGTCTCCGGTATTCTAACGATTATGAGACTGCCAAAGACCTGTTGCACGATGGATTTGTGCGGGTGTTTACCTACCTGGGAAATTATAAAGGCGAGGGCTCATTCGAAGGCTGGATGCGAAAGATCTTTGTCAATACTGCATTGGAATATCTGAGGAAACTCAGGGATAAACCGCATTTGATGAGCATTGAGGATGCTTATATGTCGGAAAGCAACGAACACTCTGTGCTGGAAAAGATGACAGAGTCCGAGATAATTTCTTGTATTCAGGAATTGCCTCCCATGTATCGCAGTGTGTTCAACATGTTTGTAATAGAAGGCTATTCCCACAGAGAAATTGGAGAATTAATGAATATAACGGAGAGTTCCTCCAGAGTTTACCTGACCAGAGCAAAGCAACTCATGCAGTCGATGTTGATTAAACGATATGGAAAAAATGAACGATACAGAATATAGGTCCTATTTTCAGCAGCGCTTGTCAAATTACCAAAGCGACAAGGTGCCGGAATTTGATCAGCTTTTTACCAAAGCTGAATTAGCGCCTGTAGCTGTAAAATCAAGCGCTTTTCGTCTGTGGCCGGTTATGGTGAGTGTGGCTTCGGCTGCCGCGATAGTTGTTTTAATGCTGATTTTGTGGCCGGCGGGTGAAGACTCTGATTACTACAGCTACCAAAAATTCCGGGAGTCTTTTGTACTTCCCGATGCCTCCTCTATAGAACTCAACAACAAAATTAAGGCTTACGATGAGCCGGTACTTCTGGCGACGGCGGCTTTGCCTGATAATTCAAACAGACAGGTTGTACGTCGCTTCGGGACCATAGATGTTCAGATTCCAGTGTCTCCCGTAAATACCGGTTCCGAGGGTGTTTTATCAGATAATACCGAAGATGGAGAGCAGTATCCGGGTAGAACAGCTACCCGCCAGGAACAAACGCCGGCCAGTCGGAATCAGGTGAGTGAAATGATCCGTCAAAACACCTACGAACGAAGTATTCAGGAGGCACACAGGCTGGCATCAGAAAACGCCCGACAAAAAAGAACTTTCAGACCTCGTCTTAATTTTGCCATCAATCAAAACAACGGCTTGCTGGCCTCTGTCAGCCCCAACAATTATCAATCAATGGTGTCTACTATGGCGAACAGTTATCAGGATGCCTATTCTGTCTTGAACGCCGGAAGCCTGATGCGGAGCGCAGAGGTATCGCCCAATGCCTGGGAGCAACCTGGAAATCTGGTCTTGCCTGTGGTAGAGAAACCTAAGTATCATTTACCGCTCAATTTATCTCTCGGCTTATCCTGGCTTTTATTCCCAAGAGTAGAATTGCAGACAGGACTGAGTTATTCCTATCTGACAGCTACAACACAGGGAGAGACCGATCTCTATAGTTTTACCCTGTTTCAGGAGCTTCATTATTTGGGAATACCTCTCAGAATCGCATACCGTATGATTGACAACGATCACTTCGGGATGTACGCCTCGCTGGGTGGCAGCATAGAAAAAGGCCTGGCAGGCAAACAAAAAAACACTGTCGTCAAGATTGATAACAGAAGAGATGTATGGACCGGACAGCAGGCGGTGCATGGCATTCAGCCCATTGCCAGTGCTCAGCTGGGCTTCGATTATACTTTAAATTCCAAACTTCAGTTGTATCTTGAACCGGGTGTTGTTTATTATTTCGATACAGACCAACCCCTGAGCATACGTACCAAAAG
>JAAZGQ010000158.1 GCA_012511135.1 Bacteroidales bacterium
GCAGCGAAATTGCCAACCTGAGCCTGCTGGGTTATGATGTAAGTAAACAATTCGAAGGCCGTGGCTCGCTGGAAGCTGCCAGCATGGGTATAAACATTCCCGAAGGTTTTATGGCAGCCCGTTGCAATCTTATTTGTGTGCAGGACGGCAAGATTAAAAATCATTCTGCCGGACATATTTCTACCGCTGAGGCCGGAGAATTGATTGCTTTTCTGAATAAGGAACTGGGCAGCGGGGAGCTGGTGTTTCATACGGGTGTTTCTTATCGTCACCTGCTCTTGCTGAAGGGAGGAAACAAAGAGCTGAATTGTACGCCGCCTCACGACGTACCGGGCATGGCTTGCTCCGGGCTGCTGCCTCAGGCTCAGAATCCTCAGGCGGAGCCTACAGCTCTTTTGCTCAGGCAGTTGATTGAGCGTTCTCAGGAACTTTTGGCTGTTCATCCTGTCAATCTGGCCCGCCAGGCCAAAGGCTTGGATATGGCTAATTCCATTTGGCCCTGGTCGCCGGGGTATCGTCCCGCCATGCTGCCCCTGAGCGAAAAGTATCCGATACACAGTGGTTCGGTAATCTCGGCTGTAGATTTGATCAAGGGCATAGGCGTTTACGCCGGCCTGGAGCCTATCGAAGTGCCAGGAGCCACAGGTTTGTACGATACCAATTACGAAGGCAAGGCTCAGGCGGCCATCGACGAATTGAAGAAAAAGGATTTTGTGTTTTTGCACGTGGAAGCCTCGGACGAAGCCAGTCACGAGGGGGATGTCGACTTAAAGATCCGTACCATAGAGTATCTCGATCAGCGCCTGATTCGTCCCATACTGGAGGAAATTTCCGGCTGGGACGAAGCTGTCACTATAGCCGTTTTGCCCGATCATCCTACCTATTGCCGTATCAAAACCCATGCGGCAGAAGCGGTTCCTTTTTTGATTTATCGCAGCGATGCCGGCTCGGTGCAAGCCTGGGCTGCTAAAGGCCAGGAAAAATCTTTTGGCGACAATAAAAGCTGTGCTAAATCAGACAAAAAGGCTGTCCAAAGTCCGGGGAGCGCTACTGTGGATCAGTCCGACAGTTTTTTTGTGCCCGACGCAGTACAGGTATTCGATGAGTTCTCGGTGAGGGCCGGTTATTACGGCACTTTGCAGGGAGAGGAATTTATTCGCCGCTTTTTTGGCCTGAAATGAGCTTAGGCAGACCAGTCCAAAGAGTGCTAATCTGAGATGTCAAATGCAGCATTAAATCATTGAAAACAGATCAATCAGTCAAACAAGTTTAAAGGACGGAATCTTCTGATTTTTAGCTTTAAACCAGAATACATCAAAGTCTTATTTTTTATATAAAAGTCTGACTAGACAAATCAAAAAAATGAACTATTACAGCACCAACAAAACAGCCCCCGTGGCCTCATTGCAGGAAGCCGTAGTCAGAGGTCTGGCTCCTGACCGGGGTTTGTACATGCCCGAACGTATTAATCCATTGCCTGCATCCTTCTTTGAGGAACTTCCCGGCCTGAGCTTTCGGGAAATGTCCTGCCGGGTGGCAGCGGCTTTTTTTGGAGAAGATCTTTCCTCAGATACCATTCGGAAGCTGGTCTACGATACTTTGAATTTTGAAACTCCTCTGGTAAGGATAGACGAGCCTATCTACAGTCTGGAATTGTTTCATGGCCCCACCCTGGCC
>JAAZGQ010000159.1 GCA_012511135.1 Bacteroidales bacterium
GTTTCGGGATACCAGCCCAATTCCTCACCAATCTTGGCAGGGTCGATGGCGTAGCGCATATCGTGCCCCAGACGGTCGGCTACGTAAGTAATCAGCTCGTAATTTATGTTGTCCAGGTCGGTCTTCAATACAGTGCGGAACTCCGGCTCTTTTTCCATTATGTCACGAATAGTGTCTATTGTCATTTTGACAATTTCGATATTTTGCTTTTCGTTGTGTCCTCCAACGTTATAAACTTCACCCGGACGGCCTTTGCGAATCACCATCTCAATAGCTTTACAGTGATCTTCCACATACAGCCAGTCGCGAACATTGGTTCCTTGCCCGTAAACCGGCAGGGATTTTCCCTCGAGTATATTCTTGATAATAAGAGGTATTAATTTCTCAGGGAAGTGATAAGGGCCATAATTATTGGAGCAACGGGTAACAGTTGCAGGCATCTTAAACGTTTCCACATAAGCCTTGACAAAGAGGTCGGCACTGGTTTTCGAAGCACTGTAGGGACTGCGTGGGTCCAAGGGGGTTTGCTCCGTGAAATAGCCCTCTGCTCCAAGGCTTCCGTATACTTCGTCGGGTGAAACCTGATGAAAACGTACTCCGTTTTTCCAGATCGGATAACCCTGGGGGTCTTTTCCGTTGGTCCAGGCTCTTTTGGCTTCGTCCAGCAAATTTTGTGTCCCCAGAATATTGGTTTCCAAAAAAAGTTGGGGATTCTCGATACTTCGGTCCACATGGCTCTCTGCAGCGAAATTAACAACCACTTCTATGGGATAGCTCTCGAATAAATTCCGGACCAATGCCTGATCACAAATGCTGCCTTTGACAAAAATACAGGTTTTACCGTCGACGTCCCCGGCAATAGTGCCGTAATTCCCGGCATATGTAAGAGCATCCAGTATTACCAGCTGAACTTCGGGATTATTGGCCAACAGATATTTTACTTAATTGGCTCCGATAAAGCCGGCACCGCCGGTTACAAGATAGGTTTTCATACTAAAGAAAGAATGTATTGCCCGTAGGCTGTTTTGTTTAATTTTTCTCCTTGTTTAAGCAATTGTTCGTTGTCAATCCAACGATTGCGCCAGGCAATTTCTTCTATGCAGGACACATAGAAACCCTGACGATTTTGTATGGTAGCCACAAAATTGGAAGCTTCCAGCAAACTGTCGCTGTTACCGGTGTCCAGCCAGGCAAAGCCCCGTCCAAACAATTCTACCTTTAAACTGCATTCGTTCAAATAAACTTTATTCAAATCGGTAATCTCATATTCTCCTCTGGCCGAAGGCTTTAATTCCTTTGCAAAACGAGACACTCTTGAATCGTAAAAATACAAGCCGGGTACGGCGTAATTCGACTTTGGTTGAGCGGGTTTTTCTTCCAGAGACAACACCTTGCCGGTGTCGTCGAATTCGACCACGCCATATGGACGGGGATCTTTTACATAATAACCAAAGATGCAGGCTCCCTGTTTAAGAGCTACAGCCCGCTTTAACATCGAAGAAAAGCCTTGTCCGTAAAACAAATTGTCGCCCAAAATCAAACAAGCCGGTTCTCCGTTTAAGAATTCGGCTCCCAGCACAAAGGCTTGCGCAAGACCATTAGGCTGTTCCTGTACTTTGTATTCAAAAGACATCCCCAGCGATTCACCGCTGCCAAGTAAGTCGCGAAACATGGGCAGATCCCTGGGGGTAGAGATTATCAGCACTTCGCGTATGCCGGCAAGCATCAGCGTAGACAAAGGATAATAAATCATAGGCTTGTCGTAAACCGGCATGATTTGTTTGGAAATGGCAATTGAGAGAGGAAACAATCGGGTGGCACTTCCGCCGGCTAGTATAATTCCTTTCATTGTAGCGTTTTTATACGATGAATCTGCAAAACACAAAGATAAGCATAGCCTTAAATACTGCAAACTTATACCAAGGCTTTATTTTGTTTGTTAATTTATTGACCGTGCCTATTAATTATAAAATATTGTTTACATTTGAGTTTAAATGATGATTTGACTTAACGTTTCATTATTTAACAATTTAATATTCACCCTTTATCTTAATCATTATGAGCTTTATTGGAGAATTTAAAAAGTTTGCCCTCAAAGGCAACGTGGTAGACATGGCTGTCGGTATCATCATCGGTGCTGCATTTGGTAAAATAGTTTCCTCCGTTGTAGCGGATATCATTATGCCCCCTATCGGATTACTGGTGGGAGGTGTTAATTTTACCGACCTGGCCTGGAAAATGAAGCCCGAAGTACTGGACGAATTGGGCAACATTGTTACACCTGCGGTCACTTTGAATTACGGCAACTTCCTACAAGTGACACTCGATTTCTTAATTGTTGCTTTTGCCGTTTTCCTCTTGGTTAAATTTATCAACGAATTGGGTAAGAAAACAGAAGAACTTACCAAGAAAAAACAGGCTGAGCAAGCAGCAGCTCCTGCAGAACCAGCCAAACCGGTTATTTCCAAAGAAGAAAGTCTATTGACCGAAATCCGCGATTTATTGGCTAAGAAATAATATATGGAATTTATATCAAGTCGATACCCCTTGAACTGAAGAACATTTATAAATCCTTTATATTGAATGGATTATACGAAATATCTTTATCAAAGATTTCGATTTGCTCCACTTTTTTAAGATAAACAACGATTCTTGAGGTCAAAGGCAATACA
>JAAZGQ010000160.1 GCA_012511135.1 Bacteroidales bacterium
ACACTGAAGGGCTTTTTGAGGCTTAATTGTTTAGGCATTGTTGTTTATTTTTTGTTTTAGAGCCTCCAATTCCTTGCGTGTGGCTTTTAATTCGGAAACAAGTTCCGGTAGTTTTCTGAACAGGGTAAAAGAGCGCAAAAACTCTTTACTGGGAATGGCAGGAGAGCCCAGCAGTGGATGTTCGTTGGTTTTAACGGTGGAAATAATCCCCGCCTGGGCACTGATTACAGTACCGTCGGGGATGCTGATATGCCCCGTTATGCCTACTTGTCCGCCAAACATGCATTTGCTGCCAATCTTTGAAGAACCGGCTATGCCCGTTTGAGCTGCAATTACCGTATCTTCGCCTATTTCAACGTTGTGGGCAACCATAATCAGATTATCGAGCTTAACGCCCCGGCGGATGATGGTTGATCCCATTGTGGCCCTGTCAATGGTAGTGTTGGCGCAGATCTCAACATCGTTTTCGATCACGACATTGCCAATCTGGGGAATTTTAATATAGCTGCCGTCTTTCTGCGGAGCGAAGCCGAATCCGTCTCCACCTATGACGACCCCGGCCTGCAAAATGCAGTTGTCTCCTATTACGCAATCATCAAAAACCTTTACCCCTGGATACAGAATACAATTTTTTCCTACTCGTACCCGGTTTCCCAAATAGACCTGGGGGAAAATTTTGCTGCCGTCTCCAACCTGTGTTTCACCACAAATGCAGGAAAAATGTCCAACATAGACCTCTTTGCCCAAAACAGCAGTAGAATCAATAGAACTATCACTGTCAATGCCCTCTCGTTTTTCTTTGAATTGTTCCGTCCACTGAAGCAATCTGGCTAGTGCATCGTAAGGGTTGTCGACTCTGATGAGGGTTGCCAATACCGGCTGTTCCGGTTTAAAATCCTTACTTACGAGGACTACACTGGCCTGGGTAGTATATAAAAAGGGCGTATATTTTTCGTTTGACAGAAATGTGAGAGCTCCCTGCCTGCCTTCCTCAATTTTTGAGAAGGTATTTATCAGAACATTCGGATCGCCTTCAACGGTTCCGGATAAGAATGATGCGATTTGGCTGGCTGTAAAATCCATTTTAAAAATTTGGCGCAAAGATATAAAATAATAGTAATAATCGTTTGTTTTTGGTTTTGCTTGTTTGGCAGATCAAGTTTTTCTCAGGTAGGAATAAGCATATTTTCTTACCTTTTTGGACAGAACATCGAGGTTAAGAATATCAGAGGCCTGGGTTATGGGGCGTATCCTTCCGTCGTTGTAAAGGATGTCGATGCCGTAATCCGCATCATCGTAAATATTGCTGCTTACCTTGTCGAGTGATACAAAATACCTTGCTTCCTGAATATTGATATTCAATTGCAGGGCAATCCGTTGCAAGTCTTCCTGTAATCGGGAAGCCGGAACTTCCTGTTCGGAAATCTCAATTTTAAATAGTTTACGGTTAAGGAAATTCCGGCATAAAGTAGACAAGACTATGTCCGGATGGTTTTTCCAGTTTTTTATGGCTGACCAAATATCGGTATCGTCCAATTCGATAAAATAATTTAAAGCTTCATCGTTGATTTCGCCAGGTTTAAGTTTATCCGAAAGAAAATAGTCCAAAGCCGGACTGCAGTCCAGTTTTACTCCTGCCAGTTTGAGTTCTTTGGCCCTTTTTAGCAAATTATGCAGCATTTTTTCTGCCGCCAGCGAAGTTTTGTGCAGGTAAACCTGCCAGTACATCAACCGGCGGGCCATCAGGAAATTTTCGAT
>JAAZGQ010000161.1 GCA_012511135.1 Bacteroidales bacterium
GAAATTCCTCCGGATGTCATTGTCAACATCGGCGGAGATTACGAGGAACAACAGGAATCTTTTGCCGATCTGGGATTGCTTTTTCTCCTGGTGATTGTGCTGGTTTATCTGGTGATGGCTTCGCAGTTTGAATCCTATTCCAGGCCTTTTGTGATCATGTTCTCCATACCTTTTGCCGTTACCGGTGCTGCTTTGGCCCTTTGGATTACCGGTACTGATCTGAGCATGATTGCTGCTCTGGGACTGGTGTTGCTGGTGGGTATCGTGGTCAAGAACGGTATCGTGCTGGTGGACTTTACCAACCTGATGCGCGACCGTGGCCTGGAGGTGAACGAGGCTATTGCCGTGTCTGGCAAATCCAGGCTCAGGCCGGTATTGATGACAGCTGCCACTACTATTCTGGGAATGTTTCCAATGGCCCTGGGTTTAGGCGAAGGTTCTGAAATCTGGTCGCCTATGGGCATCACTATCATTGGGGGTATGATCGTTTCGACGGCTATAACCATGATCCTGATTCCGGTTATGTACGGTTTGATGGCTCGTCACGGCGACCGCGACAAGCAGGAGAAAACCCGTAAACAATTTGTTTTTATGAATAAATAAGTATGAAAGCGGTATTTATAGTATACAACCAGACCAACACCGAAAGGGTGGATTATATGTTTGACCGCCTGGGCATCAGGGGTTTTACCACCTGGGAACAGGTGAACGGCAGAGGTTCGGTGAGCGGGGAGCCCAGAATGGGCACCCACACCTGGCCCGAAATGAACTCGGCCACCCTGACCATGGTCGAAGACGATCAAGTGGAAGAATTGCTTTCCTGTATCAAAAAGCTGGACAAACGCAACGAAGTAATTGGTGTCCGGGCTTTTGTCTGGAACATTGAACAAAGTGTCTGATAACTGGGGATTTTAAAAAAAGTCCTATCTTTGGACCCGAATTCAAAACTTTAGCGTCATGTTGGATTTTAAACGGATCAACAAACCGGATTTCAGGTATTCTTTGTTGTACCGCTATGTGCAATTTGTTCACAATCACATCTATTACAGAAGATACAAGGTAGTAAACAAAGAAAACATTCCGCCCAGGGGCGAAGGCTTTATGGTAATCTGCAATCACCAGAACGGCCTGAACGATGCCCTGGGGATTTTGTTTTCTCTGGGAGGGCGTTTCCCTATATTCATAGCCCGGGCCGATATTTTCAAAAAAGAGTTTGTAGGTAAACTGCTGCGTTTTTTGAAAATCATGCCGGCTTTTCGCAAAAGGGATGTCGGAATTGCAGGACTCGACAACAATGAAGTGATCTTTGCCCATTCGGCCAGGATAATTAACGAGGGCGATGTAATTGCCCTGTTTCCCGAAGCCGGTCACGAAGATTGCCATCACCTGGGAACCTTCAAGAAGGGTTTTGCCCGCATAGCTTTCAGGGCAGTGGAATTGTCGGACTATAAGCTGAAACTCAAGATTCTGCCCCTGGGGAATCACTATTCGCATTACTTCAGGATGCAGGGTAAACTGATGATCAACATCGGGGAGCCTTTTGAGTTTACCGAGCTCTACGAACTGCACAAAACCGATCCCAACCGGGCGCAATACCTGCTGGCCCAAAAGGCACGCGAAAGGGTGCAAAAACTGATGCTCGACATCAAAGACCTGGAACATTACGACGAGTATGCCATGCTCTGCACTGTTTACCGCGACATTTACATTCGCCGCCGGCCGGCTCCGGCTGCCAATCACGACCGGCAGGTTCAGGACTATGCCGTAGCTGTGGGTCATACTAAACAAAAGCCCGCTTCCAAAGGCTCGGTATTTTGCAGAGGCCGTCACAACAACCCGGCTTATTTCCCCAACGAGCTGCAAGCCGACCAACACATAGTGGCTGCACTGGACCAATTCAAAGAAAAAGACCAGTCGGCTTTTGAGCAACTTATCACCAAAGCCGGGCAATACAAAAAGAACCTGGATCATCTCAAACTCAGAGACTGGATTTTCCGCAAGCGCTTTCTGGCAGGTTTCTGGATCAGAACCATTGCTTTGTTGCTGTTTTCGCCTATCTGGCTGTTTGGTTACCTCAACAATGTTTTGCCCTTTTATGCCGGCAACCTGATTACCCGTAAAATCAAGGACAGAATGCTGCATTCTTCTTTTCATTTCGGACTGGGTGCTCTGGTCACTTTTCCGATCTGGTATTTAATTCTGTTTGCGGTGGTGTGGATAATAAGCGGCGCCTTCTGGATGGCGGCAGTCTACCTGGCTGTGCTACCCCTGAGCCTGCTCGTTTTCTTCCGGTCTAAAGTGTTGATTATTAAGCTTTACAACCGCAGCCGCCGTTTCTGGCTGAAACTACGGAAAAACCCCAGATTGGAAGCCTCCGAAAAAATCCGACGTGAAATTGTTGAGGCTATGGATAAACTGATATTCTAAATTATTTTTTATCTTTGTAGCTGGTTTTTCGAAATGAATGCACGGACATATTTTTGTTCGTGCCCTTTTATGTGTACACAAAGACAATCATAATTTATCATGGATGTATTATTAGGCCTCCAATGGGGCGACGAGGGAAAAGGCAAGGTGGTAGACGTGCTGACACCCAATTATGAATTGGTATGCCGTTTTCAGGGTGGACCCAACGCCGGTCACACCCTGGAATTCGAAGGGCATAAGTATATACTCCGCTCTATTCCTTCGGGTATTTTCCAGGGGGACAAAATCAATGTGGTCGGTAACGGAGTGGTAATAGATCCTGCCTTGTTCAAGGGGGAAATTGATCAACTGGCCAAAAGCGGACACCAATTGACCGGGCGCCTGCTGATTTCCAAAAAAGCCCACCTGATTTTGCCTACTCACCGCCTGCTGGATGCGGCCAACGAAGCAGCCAAAGGCCAGGGCAAAATTGGCACCACGGGCAAAGGCATCGGCCCGACCTATACCGACAAAGTGAGCCGTAACGGGCTCAGGGTGGGCGACATCCTGAATGACTTCGACCGTAAATACAAAGAAGCTACTTCCAGACACCTGACCACTTTGAAGCAAATGAATTTTTCGGTTGACAGCGCCGAACTGGCCAAAATAGAAAAAGAATGGTTCGAAGGCATTGATTGTCTGAAGAAATTTAAACTGATTGACAGTGAGCATTTTTTGAACAAAAACATCCGCGAAGGCAAAAAGATTTTATGCGAGGGTGCTCAGGGTACTATGCTCGATATTGATTTTGGTTCTTATCCTTTTGTTACCTCGTCCAACACGGTTTGTGCCGGAGCCTGCACCGGCCTGGGCGTGGCTCCCCGACACATCGGGCGGGTGTTTGGTATTTTCAAGGCCTATTGCACCCGGGTGGGCAGCGGCCCCTTCCCCACGGAACTCTTTGACGATGAGGGCAAACTGATGCGCGACCGGGGCAACGAATACGGCTCGGTAACGGGACGTCCCCGCCGTTGCGGCTGGATAGACCTGGTGGCCCTGCGTTACGCGGTAATGATAGACGGAGTGACCGACCTGATCATGATGAAAAGCGACGTACTCGACAGCTTCGACACCATCAAGGCCTGCGTAGCTTATAAGATCGATGGCAAAGAGACCGAAGATCTGCCTTTTGATATTCAGGGAGAAATGGAACCGGTACTGGCCGAGCTGCCGGGCTGGAAAACGGATATGACCAAGATGCAGTCCGAAGATGAATTTCCCGAAGAATTCAATCAGTACCTGAGTTTTCTCGAAGAGGAACTGGGTGTTCGCATCAAATATGTTTCGGTAGGCCCCGACAGGGCTCAAACCATAGAACGTTATTGATTAGTATATGATTATATATGTGATTTTTATAGGCTTTGCCCTCCTTAGCTGGATAGTGCAAAGTATATTGAAAAGCAAATTCAACAAATACAGTAAAATAAGCCTTCCTTCCGGACTCAGCGGCAGGGAAGTAGCCGAAAAGATGCTGCAGGAACACGGCATTTACGACGTCAAAGTGTCTCATGTGCGTGGTCAGCTTACCGACCACTACAACCCCCTGACCAAGACCATCAACCTAAGCGAAGGGGTTTACAACAGCAACAGCATTGCCGCGGCCTCGGTGGCTGCTCACGAATGCGGGCATGCCGTACAGCACGCCACCGCCTACGCTTTTTTGACCATGCGTTCCAGGCTGGTTCCGGTGGTGAGTTTTACTTCAGGCTGGGTGCATTGGGTCTTGCTGGCCGGCATATTGCTTATGCAAAACTTTCCTTATCTCCTGCTTTTTGGTATAGTGCTCTTTGGGCTGACCACTTTGTTTAGTTTTATTACTCTGCCGGTGGAAATCAATGCCAGCGCCAGGGCTGTGTCCTGGCTCAACAAAACGGGCATTACCAATGTACCTACTCATCCCATGGCGGTGGATGCGCTCAAATGGGCTGCCTACACTTATGTGATTGCTGCCCTGAGTTCATTGGCTACGCTGATTTATTACATCCTGATTTTTCTTGGAGGGAGAAATCGCAACTAAAGATTTATGGCTATTCAGAAACCGTCCATCCCCAAGGGTACACGCGATTTTACACCTGAGGAGACAGCCAAACGCAATTATATTTTCAACTGCATACGTGCCGCTTTCGAAACTTATGGCTTTCAGGCTATAGAAACTCCGGCCATGGAGCAATTGTCCACACTGATGGGCAAATACGGGGACGAAGGCGATAAGCTCTTGTTCAAGATTCTGAATTCCGGCGACTTTGCCGGCAAACTCAGTGACGAGGAATTATTGGACAGAGAGGCCGTCAAACTGACCCGGCTCCTTTCGGAAAAAGGCCTTCGTTACGACCTGACTGTGCCTTTTGCCCGCTACGTGGTGATGCACCGAAACGAGATTGTTTTCCCTTTTAAACGTTACCAGATTCAGCCGGTTTGGCGGGCCGATCGTCCGCAAAAAGGACGTTACCGCGAATTTTTTCAATGCGATGCCGACATAGTGGGCAGCGATTCTCTGCTAAACGAGGTGGAATTGCTGCAATTGCTCGATACGGTGTTCAGCAGTCTGGGTATCAAAGTTTGTATTAAACTCAACAACCGCAAGATTCTGGCCGGCCTGGCAGAAATGCTGGGCATGGAAGAGCGGCTGACGGACATTACCGTGGCCATAGACAAACTCGACAAAATCGGCCTGGACAATGTCCGCCGGGAACTGATCGACAAAGGCATTCCCGAACAAGCTGCCAGAGATTTGGAACCGGTGCTCTTGTTGCAGGGCAGCAACAGCGAAAAACTCACACTTCTCCGTAATCAGCTGGCAGCAAGCAACGAAGGCCTGCAAGGCATAGAAGAACTCGATTATGTACTGAAGCAGGCAGGGAAACTGTTGAAGACCGCGCAGCTGGAACTGGATCTTTCGCTGGCCAGAGGACTGAATTACTACACGGGCTGCATCATCGAGGTAAAAGCCCTGGATACCGAAATGGGCAGTATTGCCGGAGGCGGCCGTTACGATAATCTGACCGGGGTCTTTGGTTTGCCCGGGGTATCGGGCGTAGGTGTTTCCTTTGGAGCCGATCGCATTTACGATGTGCTGACTCAGCTTAATCTTTTCCCTGTCAGCTCAATGCCGGGCACTCAGCTGCTTATTGCCAATTTTGGCGAAGAAGAAACGGTCTGGTGCCTGCCTTTGGCGGCTGAACTGCGCAAAGAGGGCTTGCGGGTGGAAGTCTATCCCGATACGGCCAAAATCAAAAAACAACTCAGCTACGCCGACAGCAAAAATATTCCTTTTGTGCTGATGGCCGGAGCCGATGAGATGAAGCAAAACAAGATTACACTAAAAAATATGCAAAGCGGGCAACAGGACCTGATGTCCCGGCAAGATTTGCTGCGCTTTTTTAAGACGAATGCTATATGACAACACCAGAATACAGCGAACAGGAAGTTTTTCGCCGCCAGAGCCTGCAGGCTTTGCGCGAGCTGGGCATAGATCCCTACCCGGCCGAGATGTATCCGACCTCGGCCTTTTCGGACGAAATCAAAGCCAATTTCAAAGACGAAGAGGAGCCCAAACGCGAAGTCTGCATAGCCGGACGCATTATGTCGCGCCGCATTATGGGCAAAGCTTCATTTACGGAGCTCAAGGATTCACAGGGACGCATTCAGGTATACGTGAACCGCGACGAGATCTGCCCGGACGAAAACAAGGAGCTCTACAATACCGTGTTCAAAAAATTGCTGGACATCGGCGATTTTGTGGGCATCAAAGGCTATGTGTTTCGCACTCAGACGGGAGAAATCTCGGTACATGCCCGGGAACTGAAGGTGCTGGCCAAAACCCTGCGCCCTCTGCCCATAGTCAAAACCAAAGACGGAGTGGTTTACGATGCTTTCAGCGATCCCGAACTACGCTACCGTCAACGTTATGTGGATCTGGTGGTGAACGAAGGGGTCAAGGATATTTTCGTCAAACGCAGCCGTATTTTCAACTCCATGCGCAATTTTTTCAACGAAAGAGGCTACCTTGAAGTGGATACTCCCGTGTTGCAGGCCATTCCGGGCGGAGCAGCCGCCCGGCCATTCGTGACGCATCACAACGCTCTGGACATTCCCCTCTACCTGAGAATTGCCAACGAACTCTACCTGAAACGCCTGATCGTGGGTGGTTTCGAAGGAGTTTACGAGTTTTCGCGCAATTTTCGCAACGAGGGCATGGACCGCAGCCACAATCCCGAGTTTACGGCCATGGAAATCTATGTGTCGTACAAAGACTATAACTGGATGATGGAGTTTACCGAACAGATGCTGGAACGCATTTGTCTGGACGTGCTGGGGACTACCGATGTTAAGCTTGGCGGGCATGAGCTTTCGTTCAAAGCCCCCTACCTGCGCATGACCATGACCGAAGCCATTCAAAAATACGCCGGAGTGGACATCAGCGGCATGGACGAAGAACAACTGAGGCAGGTCTGTAAAAAACTCCATATTGCCGAAGACTCAACCATGGGCAAGGGTAAACTGATTGACGAAATCTTTGGGGCTACCTGCGAAGACAAACTGATTCAGCCGACTTTTATTACCGATTATCCCATCGAAATGTCGCCGCTCACCAAAAAACACCGCAACAATCCGCAACTGACGGAACGTTTCGAACTGATAGTGAACGGTAAGGAACTGGCCAACGCCTACTCTGAGCTGAACGATCCCATAGACCAACGCGAACGTTTCGAAGAACAACTGCGTCTGAGCGAAAAAGGCGACGACGAGGCTATGTTTATAGACCATGATTTTATTCGTTCCCTGGAATACGGCATGCCCCCTACCTCGGGTATGGGTATTGGTATGGACCGCCTGGTGATGATGCTTACCGGGCAGAACTCAATTCAGGAAGTGTTGCTCTTCCCACAAATGCGGCCCGAAAAAACCGAATCTAAAACGGAGTCCGAAATTCAGGACAATAAAAAAACAGACAAATGATGGACTTTCCCGATAAAATATGTGTACTGGGTGGAGGCAGCTGGGCGACGGCTATTGCCAAAATGCTGCTGATGAATCCCCAGACCAAAATCAACTGGTATATGCGAAGGCCTTCGCAGATCAGGGATTTCAAACGTTTCGGACACAACAATTCCTATCTGACGACTATTCCTTTTGACATCAACCGTATCCGCTTTTACAGCGATATTAATGTAGCCGTAAAAAACTCGGATACTTTGATACTGGCTACACCCTCGCCTTACCTCAAGATTCACCTAAAAAAACTGCAACAAGACATCAGCGACAAATTTATCCTTTCGGGCATCAAGGGAATAGTTCCGGAAGAGAATATGCTGGTATCGCAGTATTTCAACAAGGTGTACAATGTTCCCCACGAAAATATTGCCACCATCGCCGGGCCTTGCCATGCCGAGGAAGTGGCGCTGGAGCACCTCTCTTACCTGACTATTGCCTGCAGCGATAAAGAAAAAGCCCGGGGCGTTGCCCGCAGCTTTGAATGTAGATTTGTGCGCACCACCATTACCGATGATGTGTTTGGCATAGAATACGCTTCGACACTCAAGAATGTTTACGCCATAGCCGCGGGCATTTGCCACGGACTTAAATACGGCGACAACTTTCAGGCGGTGCTGCTTTCGAATGCTATTCAGGAAATGAATCGCTTTACCCAGGCGGTCTTTCCTCAAAACCGCAAAATCTGCGAGTCGGTCTATTTGGGCGACCTGTTGGTGACGGCTTATTCAAAATTCAGCCGCAACCGCACCTTTGGCACCATGATTGGTAAAGGCTATTCGGTCAAGACAGCTCACATGGAGATGGAAATGATAGCCGAAGGCTATTACGCCACTAAATGTATCAAAGAAATCAACGAAGAATTTTACCACGTCAACATGCCCATTCTGGATGCCGTGTATAACGTGCTTTACGAAAGAATATCACCCAGCATAGAAATCAAATTACTGAGCGAATCGCTCCGCTGATACAAAAAGCAATCTTTGCTGACTAGTCTTTATTATGTTGACTACTATTAAAAACTAAGCTTATGAAGCAACTTGAAATAAATTTAACCAAAGTATACGACTTTGTTCCCCAAAGCGAAATTGAAGCTTTAATCCCTTCCTGCAAGCAGGCCATGGATTTACTAAACTCTGGCCGGGGCAAAGGCAGCGACTTTTTGGGCTGGCTGCATCTGCCCTCTGCGACGGACGAAAAATTGATAACAGACATTCAGAAAACGGCTGCCCGCCTGCGCGAAAACTGCGAAGTGGTGGTGGTAGCCGGCATCGGAGGCAGTTACCTGGGGGCCAAAGCCGTAATTGACGCGCTGAACAACAGTTTTGACTGGCTCGATACCAAAAGGCAAAATCCGGTGGTAGTTTACGCCGGTCATAACATCAGCGAGGATTATCTCTTTGAACTAAGCCGTTTGCTCGAAGGTAAACGCTTTGGCATCATCAATATTTCCAAATCGGGCACGACCACCGAAACGGCCCTGGCTTTTCGTTTGCTCAGGACTCAGCTCGAAAACCAGCTGGGCAAAGAAGCTGCCCGGCAAAACATAGTGGCGGTGACGGATGCTTCCAAAGGGGCCTTGCGCCAACTTGCCCAACAAGAAGGCTACAAGACTTTTGTCATTCCCGACAGCGTGGGGGGACGTTATTCCGTACTTACTCCGGTAGGCTTGCTGCCCATTGCAGTGGCCGGTTACGACATTCGTCAATTGCTGGCCGGGGCGCTGGCCATGGAAAAACGCAGCGAGACAGCTTTTGAGCAAAATCCCGCTGCGCAGTATGCCGCCACCCGCAATGCCTTATACCAACAAGGCAAAAAGATCGAGATCCTGGCCAATTACCACCCCAAGCTGCATTTTGTTGCCGAATGGTGGAAGCAACTCTACGGCGAAAGCGAAGGCAAGGAACACAAGGGGCTGTTTCCGGCTGCCGTAGACCTGACCACCGACCTGCACTCTATGGGTCAATGGATACAGGAAGGTGAACGCAGTATTTTTGAGACGGTCATTTCCATTGCCTCTCCCAATCAGGAGGTAGTGATCCCCACCGATACCGACAACCTGGACGGCCTGAATTACCTGGCCGGAAAAGGGGTAGATCAGGTGAACAAGATGGCAGAACTGGGCACTCAGATCGCCCACGTGGACGGAGAAGTACCCAATATCAAAATTGAGCTGCCGGCCCTGAACGAATATCACCTGGGCGAATTGCTCTACTTCTTTGAAAAAGCTTGCGGAATCAGCGGTTACATGCTGGGCATCAATCCTTTTGACCAGCCGGGCGTGGAAGCCTACAAGAAAAATATGTTTGCCTTATTGCAAAAACCGGGCTACGAAGCCGAATCGGCCGCAATCCGTTCCCGCTTATGATGAATACTTTCATACCTACTGCTGTTGGGGGCTTTCTGGCCAAACAGGGGCTGACTGCGCTGGACATAAAAGCCGTGTTGCTTGATATGGACGGGGTGTTGTTTGATTCCATGCCCATTCACGCCTATACCTGGAACAAAACCATTGCGGAAGAAGGCTTGCACATGAGCAAAGAAGAAGCCTACCTGCACGAGGGGCGTACAGGCCGTTCGACCATAGAAATCGTATTCAGAGAACTTTTGAAGCGAGAGCCTACTTACGAGGAAGTCACGCGCATCTACGGCAAAAAAGCGGCCCTCTTTGACTCTTTGCCCGAAGCTCCGGTGATGCAGGGAGCTCTCGCTCTCCTGGACACCATAGCCGCCGACGACCTGACCCGCATCCTGGTAACCGGCTCGGGACAAAAACTGCTGCTGGATCGCATCAACCACCATTTCCCCGGACATTTCGGCCCGGACCGTATGGTGACAGCCTTCGACGTGACTCAGGGCAAACCTCATCCCGAACCCTATCTGAAAGGGCTGCAAAAAGCCGGTGTCCAGGCTCATCAGGCCCTGGTTGTCGAGAACGCTCCTTTAGGGGTGGAATCAGCCAAAGCGGCCGGACTTTTTACCATCGCGGTTAACACCGGCCCCCTGGACGACTCGTATCTGGCTCCGGCTGACCTGATTTTTCACAGCCTGGACGAACTGACTCAGGCCTGGCCTGAACTGATGAAAAGCTGCCGGGAGCTCTACCTGCCGGGACATAGCTGCAGAAAACCTTAAACAGGACTGCTTAAAATGCGAAGCCATGAATGTAAAGCTGAACACTTTTTTTAGAAGGCAAAAAAACCGGCTGAACAACCGGACTCTTTCAAAGGGAGAGAGCTTTGCCTCGTTCAAGGCTTCGTGTGACTTTTCTTCGTTCAGGAATAGCAGCTTTATGCGGTCGGTTTTCTATCTGAAAAGTTCTGTCTTTTTTTGGCTGTTATTGCCTTTTTTGTTGACTTGCTGCAAGCCGCCTTCGGTAAAAAAGGAAACGCACAGAACTGTGCTGGTGTATATGGTGGCCGACAACAACCTGAACGCCTACGCCCTTCAGAATATGACTTCGATGAAGCAAAACCTCGATGCCGACGCCATGGAAACGGGCCGATTACTGGTTTTTTATGTGCCTCCCTACGCCGAAACCCAGCAATTGATCGAAATCAAAATAAATACTTCCACCGGCCTGGGCGACACCCTGACACTGCACGAATACAGCTTTGAGAATACCCTGGACAAAAACGCCATGCAACAGGTCATCCGCGATGTCAAAAGGCTGGCTCCGGCCAAAAGTTACGGCATGGTGTTGTGGTCGCATGCCATGGGCTGGCATCCCTATACTTCGGTGTTGGATCCCGGCAGCCTCAATCCGCCGGCTTTGCAGTCTGAGACTGAAGCTCCGGAGGGCGAATATTTACCAAGCCCGGCAGCAACGAAGCTCTCTGCTTCCTCTCAAAGCGAACTTCGGGCCTCAGGGGCCGAAAACATCAAAGACTAGGATCTGATAGGCTGGTTTGGCCAGGACGGCTATTATTATATGGAGATCCCGGTGCTGGCCTCGGCCCTCGAAGGTCAGGGACTGGAATTTCTGCTTTTTGACGCCTGTTTTACTGCCTCGGTCGAGATGCTCTACGATTTAAGGCATTCCGCCGACTACCTGATCGGCTCGCCGGCAGAAGTGATGGGCGCCGGCTTTCCCTACAAAGATTTTGTCAGGCTGGTTTTTAGGGAGGACCTGAGCACCGAAGCCTTGTGCCGGCAACTTTGCCAGGCTTACATGACAGCCTACAGAGCCAATACCACTTATCCATCGGCCAGTACCGTATTGGTCAAACTCAGCGAAATGGACTCGCTGGCGGCCTGCGCCCGGGCTATTTTCGAAGCCGATCCCCTGCCGGTAAGCAACATCGACTTAGGGGCCATTCAGTATTACGAACTGATGAATCCGCATTTGTTTTACGACCTGAACGACTACCTGTCAGCTGTTTCGCGTTATCCTATGTTTTACAGTGAGTTTCAAAATCAGCTCAAGCGGACTGTACTCTACAAAGATTGCACCGATCAAATTTATTCAGCTTACAATGTTTCACACAGGTTCGATGTCAGC
>JAAZGQ010000162.1 GCA_012511135.1 Bacteroidales bacterium
AAATCGGCAAAATGCCTGTTTTCCAATTTCTTTTGCAACGATGCTTTGGAGCTGTTCTTTTCATAATGATCCACCAGGCTTTCGGGCTTGAGAGCTTGTTGTTTGGGAATCCGCTTAGCGGAGGGAGCAACAAGCTGTTCAACCGGCTCCGCTGTCGGCCTTGAAACCGGAGAGTTTGGTGTCTCCTGTGTCGGTGTTATATCAACTACAGCGGGGTTAAGAATCGGCTCCGCCGCAGGAGCTTCCTTCTTGAAATCGGATTCTGCCGGAACTGCTTCCTTCTTTTGAGAAATCGGCTCCGCCGCAGGAGCTTCCTGTATTTGAGCAAACTCTTCCACTTCGGAATTATCAGTTGTTGGGGGCGCAGCTTCTGCTTGTGTCAGAGGAATCAGCTCCTTTATGTCCTCCATCAGGCTGTTGATGTTTTCGAGTTTGCACAGGGAAAGCTCCAGCAATTCCTTGGGAAGATTCGGAATCCGGCTTAAACCAGACCATAATAAATTTAATTCTTTCAGTTCCTTAAAAAGTTTTTCCTTATTCATTTTAATCTCTTATTGTAGATTGTTTTTAATACTTGTTCCATTTCTGTGCGTATCCGGGCGGCAGGCTGTTTGTATTGATTGCATAAAAGAACCACCACATAGGTTTTATCTTTCAGTTGCAAATAACCGGCGTAAGCCGTTACCGATTTCATCGATCCGCTTTTGATGCGCAGTGTTCCCGGTAATTTTTTCCCAAAGTTCACCACAGTGCCTTCCAACGCTGCCTGAGGCAGGCTGTTGAAAAATAAATCAGCCTGCGGGCTTTCCAGGGCCATATAACGTAATACCGCAGCAAGACCTGCCGCATCCACCCTGTTCAGGGGAGACAAACCCGAAGCATCGTACAATTGCCAGGTACTGATATCCACTCCTTTTTGAGCCCAAAAACGCTGTAACACTTCCAGTCCTGCCCGGGCAGAGACCGGTGCCTTTGCCCCGGCGGCCAGTGCCAAATGTCGCAGCAAGTATTCGGTATATAAATTATGGCTGTGGTAATTGATTATTTTAACCAGTTCGCCTAGAGGTTTGGAATAGCGGGTATATAAAACTACAGCAGCCTTGACAATCAGCGGATTATTTGAGGAGTCAAAAACAAGCGGCTCACGGACAAAACCCGGCTTGTTCTTGGTACAGACTTTGCCTTGTATGCTGATACCAGCCTTAATTAATTCCTGTTGCAGCCGAAAAGCCAAATAAGCAGGCGGATCGGGAATATCGCCCCTGATGATGAATTCCTCTTTACCGGCTGGCACGCTGCCGTACAATACCCGCTCCCAACTATAAGGAATCCCGTAAAAATAAGCACTGTCTTTGGTATTCTCCTTTGTAGTTAAATTATTGATTATCTGCATATCGGGCAATACCGGTTTTAGGTAGAGAATGTCAGGTTTGGTACCGGGCAAGCCCGATTTCAGCCCAAGACGGAACATATTGTCGAACACCGCCAGGCCATACACTCCGGCCGCGTAATAATTGCCCAAATCTTCCCATAACCAGTAAGGTGAAACAGCTTCTTCGTCAAAAATAGAGGCATCGGCAATGATATCGCCCTCGATACAGCTTATTCCCAACTGTTTCACTGCCTGAACCCAATTTTGAAGAAAAGAATCGGGTTGTTCTTCGGTGTATTCCGACCCCAGCGAAGGGTCGCCTCCACCCAGTATATAGAGATCCCCTTTGAGGCTGCCTTTTTCCAGTAATCCTCTATAGGCAAGCTCCGTTTTGAAACGCTTTTCGGGGCCCAGCATTTCCAGCGCAGCACCCGTAGTCAGCAGTTTGCCCACCGAAGCAGGCACCGAAGCCTGTCCGGAATTCATTTCGGCAAGCAGCTCACCTGACTGAACTTCCTGAACCACATAAGCCAGGCTTGTTCCGGGATATTCATCCGTTCTAAGCTGTATTGATTTCTCGGCGCTGAGCCCGCAGCCACAAATACAAAGCAGGCACAATAGGCTTAAGGTTCTCATCTAAGTCTTTAAAACCTGTAAAACATAACAAAACCTGTTTTGGTGGTCGGATCAAACAACCAAAGGGTTTGGTTGGCTTCGTCTATTTTAATAACCTCTACCGAATAAGTGTTCTCTATTCCGCTAATTCCTTTGACATCAAGAGTCATCAGGCAATGTTTCCCTAAATCAGGCTCCTGATCAAGGCTCATTTGCAGAATCATATTTTGATTGTCGTTTTGGATTCGGAAATAATGAGATTCGACATTGTCAGCTAATTGATGTTTATCTGCATTATAGATAAAAACGGCTTGCTGATCAGTGTACATACCATAGATTTCCTGGCTTCCGAGGTATTCTTTGGCAGCCTTTAACACAGGGTCTTCCCTTTCACAGGCCTGAAACAGGATAAAGGCCAGGATAATTATTCCGCTGAGACTTATTATTGTTTTCATATACTAATCCACCTTTATCCTTCTTCTGATTATCTCTTTTCCCGAAGGCGTATTTACTTCTACCTGCAAATCGTGGATGCCTGCTGATAACAACAGCACCTTTGATTCTAAAATTGTATCATCAAGTTTCCAGGCAACAACAGTAGATCCTGCCGGTGTATTTAAGACATCAAGCAGTAAGATATCTCCTGCATTGTAAGTAGTTTTGGTGTTAATTGCCATGTAGCTCGAAGTAGTCTTTGAAGTAATAATTTTCCCTTCGTAGCGGTCAGTTTCTTCCTGATTTAAAAAAGCCTTAACAATGACATCTGTATTGCTTTGAGGACTTAAGCTCTCCAGAAAAAAACTGCTTTGAATGAGCATGGTATCCTGATAGACAGAGTCGTTGGAATTTTTCCAGGATAACTCCCAGGAATCAGACCTTGTGTCTGTCCATTCCATAAAAAACATATGTTGGGCTGTATGGATGTTCATACTGACAGCAATGGAAGGAAAAACCTGCACTCTGCAGCCGGCCCTGAGGTTTCCGTTATCTGTTGTGGCTGTTACCAGGGATTCTCCCACTGATAATGCACTTAGTTTACCGCTTTGATCAACACTAATAACCGTCGTATCGGAACTTTGCCAGCTGATTTTGCCGTTGGTTGCGTAACTGGGTGTGACATTTCCAAACAAATAATACGTACTGCCTACTGTCAGGGATACCTCTTCCGGATCGAGGCTGAAATTCTCTACAGGAACAAAGTCCGAACCACGTGAAACTAAGAAAGAGATTAACCAGTTGCCTTCGATTGCTGCTTCCTGATACAAGGTGGTCCATGTCTGGCCTTTGTCCATCGAAATTAAATTTCCTTTACCATCGTTACCTGCACCGTAACAAATACCCGCCGGATAATTATCTTCACCATAAGAGCTCACTTCGTATGCCAACAACAGTTCTTCGCCGGGATTGATCAGGAGGCTGTCAGCGAGTAAATCTACAGTACAGTAACTGTTCTTGTCCAATTGTGCTGCGGGTACAATCTTACTGTAAATCAGTTTTCCGTCCGAATAGATATAGACTTTCACCAGCGGCTCTCCGGTGGCAATAAAGAATGACATCCTACCTATATACATTCCTGTATATTGATTTAATTCTTCTGCCGTCCATTTTGCTCCCGCCATAAACGATTCTCCCTGGCTGCCTACTGCTCCGGCATAAATAAAATCCTCACACCAGGACAAACGGTCCTGAATAAAACGATCCGATTCGGACATCAACAATACTGTAACATCATTGCTCCCCGGTTTTAAATCGATAATCTTTGAAAAGTTTGCAAAATTTCCTGACTGACAAAAAAGTTCATATTTCCCCGGAATAAGATTTTCTTCAAACATGAAACGTCCATCGCCTGTGCTCACAGTAGAAAAATAATCTCTGGAAGACCTCATGGCAGCACGTAATCTTCCGGTGGATCCCGAACTGCTTTCTTCGTCCAGTTTTCGCAGAAATAAGCCAGCATCAGAAATGGGCTGGTCTTGTAAATCAATCACCTGGCCACCAAAGAAAACCTTATCTTCTTTAACTACAGAAAAACTTATTTCCTCTCCGTTTAATGAAATATTGTGCAATTCAATTCCCAGGGGCATACCCGACCACGCCATAGCTGCCGGCGCTGATGATTTTGTAAACCGGGAATAGGCACCTACTGATCCTGGGAAAAAAGCGAAGGCGTCGCCCCTGGATTCTGTTCCGGCAGCTTCTTCCAGGTCCATACATTGATGTTGAGGAGATACATTGACACTATTTTCGTACCAACGCAAACGGGCAGATTTTCCGGAAGCCTGATTCAAAGATTTATCCACATGATAAATAAGTAATCCTTTGCCTTGCAAGTATGCATCCCATTTTGTGGGCTGGCGGTTTTCAAAAAGGAAATATTCGCCAAGGGTAGTAGTGTGCATAACGTAGGCTTGATTCTGATTAATCGAAGCCAGGGTGTATTCTCCGCCTTCTGATATAGTTGTGGGAGTCATCCAGCCCAAAGACCAACGCTCTTCAGAAGTCAGATAAGGCGGAGTACGACTCTGGTTATTGTAATTGCCTGCACTCATCAAACTCAGTGAACCCAAACCGGCAGCTCTTCCTCCGCTGGAGGTCCCGTCGGTGTCGTACATGTCCATTAAACCTAATGTATGGGCGTATTCGTGACATGCCGTACCAATGGCAGTCAAAGTTGCTCCCTTTGAACCTTTCAATTCCGAAGAACAGGCGTAATAACCCAAATTTACTCCGTCCAGCGTTGTACTATCCATGGATGCCACCGACCAGGAATGTGGCCATATACTAGCGGCCGGGCCTCCCTCTGCTTCGTTGTGTCCGGCATAATACACATATATGATATCAACGAACCCATCGTTGTTTTCGTCAAATTCAGAAAAATCACCGCCTTCCTGTTCGGCCAGCCAGGCGGCCTCAATGACCATTTCTCTTGGATTTTGGTCGTTGCCGGCCGCATTGTTGTCTCCATAATGGCTCATGGGTTTAGACAAAGTATACGGGCCCATTACTACAAATTCAGGATCAAAAACACCATTTGAATTGTCGCGATAATAATCTCTAACTGAACCGGTTGCTCCGTTATCACTATATCCCAATTCGTTCTTTAGACGATAAAAGTCATTGTTTGCCGTCGGTGACACGAAGGCTTTATCCTGGAAAGCCACTAATAACACCAGTGTTTTAAGTCGGCCTTCGTAAGCTTGACTGGCATTGGCCCGGGTTAATTCCCGGCTTGCTTCGTAACGGCTGCTTCTGGTTTGGGCTGCGCGCATCAAATTGAATTCAGGTATTTGTGCTGAACGGGTGGCTACCTGAGTTCCGGCCTTGTGGTTTCCTATGTTGAGTTTGCCTTGATTATCGTAATCAGCGTAATAATAAAATCCGTCGGTTTTTTGAGCAATGATATAACCATTACGATCGGTGTTGTAGTTAAAAAATTCATCACCGTGAAGTTGAATTTCCAATCTCGAACCATCAGGCAATTCAACATCAACAGGAAAGGGATAGGCCATTACTGCCCATAATGCCTGCCAGTGAAGCAAGCAAAACAGGAATAATAAAAAATATTTCTTGTACATTTTCTATTTGATAATGTACAAAAATACATATTTATTTTTAATCTGATGAGCTCCGCGATGCGAATGTATTGTCTTGCTC
>JAAZGQ010000163.1 GCA_012511135.1 Bacteroidales bacterium
CACTATCAGATTCAACAACCGCAGGGGAAGCTGGTGCGGGTGGTCCACGGCTCAGTCTTCGATGTGGCCGTGGACATCAGGCGCTCGTCCCCGACTTTCGGTAAATGGGTGGGCTTCGAGCTTTCCGGGGAAAATTTTCGTCAGATGTGGGTTCCCGAAGGATTCGCGCACGGTTTTCTCGTCCTGTCCGACACGGCAGATTTTCTCTACAAAACAACCGACTACTGGGCCGCACCACATGAGCGGGCAATCGCGTGGAACGACCCGGACCTGGCCATCGCCTGGCCTGTGCAGGGCCTTCCCATCCTCTCCGCCAAAGACTCCAGCGCCCCTCCGTTTAAAGAAGCCGATTTGGAGTAAGGGGATTAGAGGGGTAGAAGTTTGGAGGGTTAGGGGGTTAGGGTTATGTCGAACAATCTCTATCGGAATCTTCTGATGTGGCAAAAGAGTGTATCCCTGATAAAAGAGGTTTATGCCCAGGCCGACAAGCTGCCAAAATCTGAAGAATACAATCTCAAACAACAACTCAAAAGAGCTGTTGTTTCTGTTGCTCTGAATATCGCAGAGGGAAAAAACAGAAAATCCTCAAAAGAATTTATAAATTTTCTCAATATCTCATGCGGCTCACTGGCTGAAACTGAATCCATTTTAATCATTTGTAATGAACTCGGATTTATACCTTTGTCCGAAAAAACCATGCAAAATATAGAAGAACTTGCAAAAATGCTAAACAGCCTGATCGGCCACATAAAAAGCAAGCAATCAACAAACAAATAACCGCCCTCCAATCCTCTAATCCTCCAATCTTCTAATTATCCTCTTGACTTATTCCATTAAGTTCAGTAATTATCGCCATGTTCAATCTCTGAACGGATCAATTATGGCTGATAACAAAAAAGATTTTTTGACAACGGATGACGAGTTTCTAATGCTGCGGGAGATCAACGCCAATCCGCGTGTAACCCAGCGCGATCTTTCCACGCGTATGGGGCTGAGCTTGGGCAAGGTTAATTTCCTTCTTAAAGCCCTTATCGAAAAAGGCCTGATAAAAGCAGAAAATTTCAAAAACTCACGCAATAAAATGGCATATCTGTATTTCCTGACGCCCAAAGGCATCGAACAGAAGGCGGAAATTACGTACCACTTTCTGAAACGCAAGATGGCGGAGTACGAAAAACTGCGCCATGAGATTCGTGAGCTGGAAAAGGAAGTCGATCTTCCGGAGCTGACGGTTTTTGACCGGTAGTGAAATCAGCCCCGCACGCTGCATACCGGGCATGATAAGTTTATAGCGGCTATGGTTATTGAAATAATTTTTTGATTCCTGCCGCCCATAACCCATGGTCTTTTTTTCAACCCTGTGTAACTCAGAGGGCGGAGCTGTATCAAGCGACAGGTCCGGGGTGAAGACTAACGAGCACAAGAAAAGCACCCCCGCTGGCCCATTGCCCATCTAGACCATTGAATAATACCTCCTATAGTCATTCCGGGCTTGACCCGGAATCCAGAAAGCACTTGATAACACTATAGGGGTAGGAACGACGCATTGATTTGCGTCG
>JAAZGQ010000011.1 GCA_012511135.1 Bacteroidales bacterium
ATAGGAGAACTCTGGTTTTGTTCCGGCCAGTCCAATATGGAAATGCCCATGAAGGGTTATCCGGCACAGGGAATCGAAGGCAGCCTGCAAGACATTCTGCAATCGGAAGACGATCACTTGCGTCTGTTTACGGTAAAAAGAGCTGCTCTGGCTTCTGAAGCAAAGGAGGTGCAAGGCCAGTGGCAGGAAGCCTCGCCTCAAACAGTTGCCAATTTCAGTGCTACTGCTTATTATTTTGGCCGTTATCTGCACGAACTTCTGGGGGTGCCTGTCGGTTTAATCAACAGCAGCCTGGGCGGTTCCTTTGTTGAGGCCTGGATGAGTGCCGAAAGTCTTAAGGGCTTGTCGGAATTGCCTATTCCGGGGACTCAGGAGGAAGTGCGCTCTTCCAGCCGTACGGCTACAGCTTTATACAACGGGATGGTCCATCCCTTTTTGGGTTTTACTATCAAAGGCTGCCTCTGGTATCAGGGAGAATCCAATACCGATCGGCCTGAGAGCTATAAAGAGCTTTTTGTGCAAATGGTCTCATCCTGGCGCAAAACATGGGGAATAGGGGATTTCCCTTTTTATTATTGTCAGATTGCTCCCTACGATTATGGCCTGATAACTCCCCCCAACGAAGAAGTAGTAAACTCAGCCTTAATTCGTGAAGCCCAGGCGCAAGCCGAAGACTTGATCCCCAATTGCGGAATGGCTGTTTTGATGGATGCCGGCCTGATAACAGACATCCATCCCCGCAAAAAACGTCAGGCCGGGGAGCGCCTGGCGATATTGGCCATGGCCGGAAGCTACGGCCTTGAAGGCCCGGAGTTTCGCAGCCCTCGTTATTCGGGTTTTGAACAGCATGACAGCTTGCTCATTCTTGGTTTTGACAGAACAGGACTTGGCCTGGACAGAACGACGGGCAAGCTGAAGCATTTTTGGATAGCCGGCCAGGATAAGGTTTTTTACCCGGCTCAGGCAAAAATCAACCGGGATAAGATTCAGCTTTGGTCTGCTTCGGTTCCTCAGCCCGTGGCGGCCCGTTATGCCTTTGACAATTGCTCTGAGGGCGATTTGTTTGGAGTGAACGGCCAGCCCGTTTCCTCTTTCAGAACAGATAACTGGCTCCAGAACGAAATAAAAATTTCAGAAAAGCATGAAGAATAAAAAACAACTTTTTTTGAGCCTGCTTTTGTTGTCTCTATGGACTTTGGCTGCTGCAGGCCAGCCGGCGATTTATTGAAAGAATACGAGTTGAGCTGGACTTCTCAAAGTAAAGGCTCAAACGAATCCATGCCCTGTGGAGGCGGAGACATCGGTATGAATGTCTGGGTAGAGCAGGGGGAATTGTTGGTCTATTTTTCACGCAGCGGCAGCTTCGACGAAAACAGTTGCTTCCTCAAAAGCGGTCGCATTCGCCTGAGTTTTCCCGACGAGCCTCTGGATACAGTTGATTTTGTGCAATGTCTTAAGTTGAGCCAGGGCCTGGTCAACATTAAGGCTGGCAGCAAAAGCAATAAAGTAGATATTGATGTCTGGGCAGATGTATTTAAACCGGTCGTACATCTGGACATTCGTTCTTCCAGTCCTCGTAAAGTCATAATCTCTTACGAAAACTGGCGTTATCGCGACAGACTGCTCCGTAAAAACGAGAGTCAGAGCAATTCCTATAAATGGGCTCCTCCGGCCGGTCTGAAGACCAGTGCCGACAAGATTGATGTCCAGGAGAACCGGATTGTTTTTTATCATCAAAATTCCTCCTCCGGCACAATGTTTGACGTGGTTGTTCAGCAACAGGGCATGGAAGCGGTAAAGGAACAAATGAATGATCCTTTGTCTGATCTTTGCTTTGGCGGTGAGCTCAGTGCTAAAAATTTTGTATTCAAAGACACACTTACAGGGGTCTATGCCGATACGGATTTCAAAGCCTGGAGGCTGGAAAGCATGAAAGCGTCCAAAAATCAGGAAATTCAGTTGGTTTTGCACAGTACTCAGGAACCAGATAGCTGGAACAGCGGTATTGACAGTATTAAAAGCTTAATAAAGCCTTGTAAGGACAAACAGCTTACCGAGGCTTGGTGGGAGGAGTTCTGGGACCGCAGTTTTATCCGTATCAACCCTGGACGTCAGGATGCAGAAAGCTGGAAAGTGGGTCGTAATTATCAATTGTTCAGGTATATGCTGGCCTGTAACCTCAGGGGAGAGGCTCCCACCAAATTCAACGGAGGGCTGTTTACTTTCGATCCTCGTCATGTGCGTGAAGACCGGCCTTTTACTCCTGATTTCCGCAATTGGGGAGGAGGCACTTTTACTGCTCAAAACCAACGCCTGGTGTATTTTGGCATGCTCAAAAACGGAGATTTTGATTTGATGATTCCTCAATTCGAATTTTATCGCAAAAGTTTGAAAAACGCAGAATTACGGAGCAGGCATTACTGGGGTCATGCCGGAGCTTGTTATACCGAGCAGATGGAACACTTTGGTTTGCCCAATCCCAGCGAATACGGCTGGAAACGCCCCGAAAGCTATGATCCGGGTATGGAATACAACGCCTGGCTGGAATATCAGTGGGATACAGTATTGGAGTTTTGTCTTATGATACTCGAAAGTCATCGCTACGCAGGAACCGATATCATTCCTTATATGGAATTCATTGAAAGTTCGCTGACTTTTTTTGATGAGCATTACCGCTACCTGGCCAGGCAGCGGGGGAGTAAGGAACTGAATGCCGACGGACAACTGATTTTATATCCGACCTCAGCTTGCGAGACTTACAAAATGACATATAATTCAACGACATATATAGCCGGTCTTAAAGTGGTGCTGGAATCTTTGCTGGAAACGGACAAGCTGAGTTCTGAGCAACGACAGCGCTGGGAAAAGATGCTCAAAACCATTCCTCCGCTCAGCTTCCGCGAGATCGAAGGCAAAAAAGTCATAGCGCCGGCCTTGCACTGGGAGAGAATCAACAACACCGAGGCTCCGCAATTGTATCCGGTTTTTCCCTGGCGCATATATAACGCAGCCTCCGAAGACAAAGAGGTAGCCATCAACACCTATTGGCAGGATCCCGATGTAAGGAAGTTTTACAGTCACGTGGGCTGGAAGCAATACAATATTTTTGCAGCTTGCCTCGGTTTAAGGGAAGAAGCCCGGAAATTGACCCTGATGAAATTCGAAGATTCAGAACATCGTTTTCCCTGTTTCTGGGGTCCCGGCTTTGACTGGACACCAGATCACAATTGGGGAGGCAGTGGCATGATAGGCTTGCAGGAAATGTTGCTGCAAACAGAGGGAGAGCGCATTTTGCTTTTTCCTGCCTGGCCTGCCGACTGGGATGTGCATTTCAAATTACATGCCCCTGGCCAGACTACCATAGAAGCCGAATTGAAAGACGGGAAATTGCTTCGTCTGGAAGTAAGCCCCAAAGAAAGGCTGGCTGATGTTGAAAATTGGCTGGAGGTTCAGTAAACTATTTTGTACTAATAAAGTTATTCAGAATGAGAAAATTAGTTGTTTTTATTTCTTTATTTTTTTCCTTAACGGCCTTGCAGGCCTATCAACCGGAAATATCCATAGCCGGATTCTTCCCTTTGGAAGGCAGTGGGCGTTCAGTATATAATTTCAATCCCGGCTGGCGTTTTTACCGGGGAGATGTGCAAACTGCCGAAAAGCCAGATTTTGACGATCAGGACTGGCCGGTGGTAAATTTACCTCACAGCGTACAGCTGATGCCTGCCGAAGGCAGCGGTGGACGCAATTATCAGGGTAAAGCCTGGTACAGAAAGCGTTTCGTCCCGGATTCTTCTTTGCAGGGACAACAAATATCTCTGTATTTTGAAGCAGTGATGGGCCGTTCTACGGTATATCTCAACGGAAAACGCGTACTGGAGCATTTGGGAGGTTATTTACCCTTTGCGGTCAATTTGAACGAATATGGAGTAAATGCCGGAGATACCTGTCTGATAGCAGTCTGTGCCGACAACAGTGACGACAAATCCTATCCTCCCGGCAAAACGCAATATACCCTCGATTTTGCCTATCACGGTGGTATTTACCGCGATGTCTGGATGATAGCCAAAGCGCCGGTACACATCACAGATCCGGTGGTAGAAAGCCAGCAAGCCGGCGGTGGAGGCGTTTTTGTTCATTACGACAATATTTCCGAAAAATCGGCCCGGGTTTTTGTGGACACCGAGATAGCCAACAAAGACGGACAGAAAAGAGCTGTGGTTTTGGAGACAGCCGTGTATGATGCAGAAGGCAAGCTGGTAAAAAAAGTCCGGAACAGCCTGAGACTGGAATCGGGCGAAAAAAAGAGCATTAAACAGCTCATTGAAGTTAAACAACCGAATTTATGGTCTCCGGCTTCACCCTATTTATATCGGGTTCATTCTCAGCTCAGGCAGGGTAAAACCATGCTGGACGGAGGCATAAACCGTGTTGGAATTCGTCTGGCTGAATTTAAAGGAAAGGAGGGCTTCTGGCTCAATGGCAAGCCTTACGGTCAATTGATCGGAACCAACCGGCATCAGGATTTTGCTTATGTGGGTAATGCCATGCCCAATTCCCAGCATTGGAGAGATGCCAAAAAGCTGCGTGAAGCCGGCTGTGAAATTATACGTGCTGCCCATTATCCCCAGGATCCGGCTTTTATGGATGCCTGCGATGAGTTGGGTATATTTATGATAGTGGCAACCCCCGGCTGGCAGTATTGGAACAGGGATCCTCAGTTTCAGGAATACGTACTGAACGATGTCACCCAGATGATACGCCGTGACCGGAATCATCCTTCTGTAATTCTATGGGAACCTATTCTGAATGAAACCCGTTTTCCCCTGGACTTTTCCATGAAAGCTCTGGAAATCACCAAAAACGAATTCCCTTATCCCGGAGCTCCTCTGGCAGTTGCCGACATGCATTCCGAAGGGGTTGCCCAACATTATGGTGTGGTATATGGCTGGCCCCAAGATGAAGGGGAGGCAGCACAATGTATTTTTACCCGGGAATTTGGCGAAAACGTAGATGACTGGTATGCGCAAAATAACAACAACCGGGCCTCGAGAAGCTGGGGTGAATTGCCTCAGCTGGTTCAGGCTCTCTCGCTGGCCGACTCCTACGACGAAATGTTCCAGACCAGCGGTCAGTTTATCGGAGGGGCCCAATGGCATTCTTTTGATCATCAGCGAGGATATCATCCCGATCCATACTGGGGAGGTCAAACCGATTGTTTCAGACAGCCCAAATACGCCTATTACATGTTTAAGAGTCAGGTATCACCGCAGCTGGAACATCCCCTCATTGAAACAGGCCCGATGGTGTATATTGCTCATGAGATTTCCCCTTTTTCAAACGCCGACCTGGTGGTGTTCAGCAATTGTGATTCCGTACGTTTGATTTGCCGTGAACAGGATACTATTGTGAAAGCTGTTTTGCACCAAGAGCAAGGCATGCCCAACGCACCGGTTGTTTTCGAAAATGTCTTTGATTTCTGGCAAATGAGGGAATTGAGTTATTTGCAGAAAAATTGGCAACAGGTGAGTTTTGTAGCCGAAGGCATCATCGACGGTCAAACAGTGTGCAGTACCAAAAAAATGCCCTCGCGTCGTTCAACCAAATTGAGCCTAAGGATTGATCACGACGGACAAGACCTGGTGGCAGACGGCAGCGATTTCTTGGTAGTTGTTGCCGAAGTTACTGACGATAACGGCAATGTGCGCAGACTGGCCAAAGACAATATTTTGTTCAGCGTCGAAGGAGAGGGCGAAATTATTGGAGATGCCTCTATAGGAGCCAACCCCAGGGCTGTGGAATTCGGATCTGCTCCGGTTTTGATACGTTCTACCAAACAAGCCGGAAAAATCAAAGTAAAGGCCAGAGTATTGTTCGAAGGCCAACACGCACCGACTCCGGCAGAGATTGAGTTTGAAAGTATTCCGGCCAGCATGCCTTTCAATCACCTGGAGTCCTATCAGTCTGTCAATGAGCAAGATTATTGGTTTGATACAGAAAGTGGCCGTAGAAAGTTGTCCGATAAAGAAATTAAAACTCTTTTGAAGGAAGTGGAACAACAACAAAAAGACTTTGGCGTTGAAAAATAGCCTTATACTCTATCCGTTTCATATTTTTTGATAATTTTGTATTCGATTAGCCAAGTAATGAAAGTAGAATTCCAATCCAACACTACCAAAGTAAAGCAACTGGCAGATGCCATAAGACAGGCCATTGCCCAGGGAGAATTCAAAGAAGGCGAGATGTTGCCTTCCATCAACAAAATCAGCGCCGAATTAAATTTAGCCCGTGATACGGTTTTCAAAGCTTTTCAGGAATTAAAAATTGCCGGTGCCATTCAGTCTGCACCAACCAAAGGCTATTATGTATCTTCGTCCATCAATCATGTGCTGGTCATAATGGACATTTTCAGCCCCTACAAAAACAAACTATACAACGCACTCACCGAAAACTTATCACCCAACGATCGTCTGGATTTGTACTTTCATCATTACAACGAGGATCATTTCAACATGATCATAAAAAACAGCCTGGGCCGCTACAATAAGTATGTAGTGATGAATCTTCAAAACGATGTTTATTCCGATGTTTTGAATTTACTGGATCGCAGTAAAGTCTTGTTAATCGATTTCGGAAAATTTGACAAATCGGGTTATGCCTATGTTTGCCAGGGATTTGATACCACCTTGTACGATTGCTTGAATTCAGGCAGCCATCTGTTCCAGAAATACGAAAAACTTAATTTTGTATTTCCGCTGGATTCTGAACATCCCCGGGGAGGCATACGCTTTTTTCATCGCTTTTGCGAAGAAAATGCTATTGGCAGTCAGTTGATAGAAAGGCATGTCTACAGGGAAGATATCAGGGAAGGTGAAGCTTATTTACTGGTTTCTCATATCGACATGATAGAGGCAGTCAAGATCTGTCGCTCTAAAAAGTTGACCATAGGAAAAGACGTTGGCCTGGTAACCTTTAATGATGCACCCATGTTGGAAGTGATCGAAAACGGAATTACCTGCATTTCTGTCAATTTCAGGGAAATGGGATTGCTCGCGGCACGTTTTATAAATCACAACGAACGTCTACAGACCTATATCCCCACTCGTCTTATTATACGTGGATCTCTTTGATATAATGAATTCTACAAAAACAGATCTGGTAATAGATCAAGGAAATTCTGCCTGTAAATGGGCTTTTTTCGAGAGCACTCCAAAGGCAAAGCTCGATATTGCCGGATATGCCGGGCTTGATCCTATGGCTGTTTTATATACTCACCATCCCGATGAATTGCTTACTGAAGAGACCTTTGATCAATTCAAGCCTCGGGCCGCCATTTATTCATCGGTTTTAAATCATTCGGATGATTCCAAATACGAGGCCATAAAACAAAAAATAGCCCTCTGTTGTCGTTTTGACACCACAACTACTCCAATACCAATAAAGAACAATTATTCTCAGCCCGCCAAGCTGGGAGCAGACCGACTGGCTGCCGCTGTAGGAGCCTGGACGCTGGCACCGGGTAAATCTTCATTCATAGTTGATCTGGGCACAGCCATTACCTACGACCTTTTAAGTGCTGAGGGCGTATACGAGGGAGGTAACATTGCTCCAGGCATCTTTCTTCGCACAAAGGCCTTACACGAAAATACCAAAGCCTTACCCTTGCCTGAAATGCCGATCGGTGATTTTCCTGAATTTGGCAAGGATACTGTTTCGGCCATTAAAGCCGGCGTGCTGCAGGGTATTCTACATGAAATTAATGGCTATATACTTCAGCACCAGCAAAATCATCCCGAACTTTTGACATTTTTAACCGGAGGTGATTTAATTTATTTTGTCAGGAAACTAAAAAGTGGCATCTTTGCACGCCCGAATTTAGTTTTAACTGGTTTACACAGAATTCTTATCGATTATGTTAATTCCTAGCTTCCGTCCAGGCGGAAAAACCTTTATGACAGGAGTCCTCCTGCTCTTGTTTTCCTGGTCGGTATCTGCCCAAAACAATACTTTTTCGCCTTACAGCCGTTACGGATACGGAATCCTTTCCGAGCCGGCCTTTGGCGGGGCATCAGGAATGGGGGGGATCGGATACGGTTTGCGTACTTCGGGCCAGATTAATCCCATGAATCCGGCCTCATATTCTGCCGTAGACAGCTTGAATTTTTTATTTGACTTTGGTTTAAGTGCCACATATACACGTTTTAGAGAAAACAACCTGAGAGAAGCCAGATTGAATTCCAATATCGAGTATGCAGCTATCAAAATACCCCTGAGCAAAGATTGGGGTTTAAGTCTGGGTCTTTACGAATATACTAAACTGGGTTATGCCTTCAATTCCGCCGGCAGCCTGACCGACCTGGATGGCAACAGCCTGATTTACTCCAACGCCTACAGCGCTACGGGGGGGATCAATAATGCTTATTTGGGAAGCTCTGTATTGTTGTTCAAACATTTATCCCTTGGAATGAATTTGAATTATAAGTTTGGAGCCCTGGTCAATTCCTCCGTTCTGAGTTATCCTTATAATTCAGAAATTAATTCCACATCCAGCTCTAATGTTATGACTGTAGGGCATTTTAATATTGATGCCGGACTGCAATACGAGCAGCAATTCAACAATAAGCATCGCATGGTGCTGGGAATGTCCTTTACACCAGGCGGTCTGATGGACGTGAATTACACCAGCACTACCATTACGTTGGATACCCTTACTCAAGAGCATCCGGGACTCTCCTTCGGTTACCCGCAAAATCTGGGCCTGGGTGTATCTTATACCTACGACAACAGATTGATTTTAGGCATGGATTTTCAACATCAGGCCTGGAATCAGGCTCCGTTTTTTGGTGTAAGCGACAGTTTATCTTTACGCACGAGGCTCGCATTAGGTGCAGAATACCTGCCTTCAAGTATTGCACAACGTTATTATCAGGCTATTAAATACAGGCTGGGTTTGCATTATTCAGATTCATATATTAAATTTGCACAGGGAAATTTAAAGGAGTTCGGTCTGAGTCTGGGACTTGGCCTGCCTTTAAGAAATCAACGCACAGCTTTAAATCTGGCAATGGAATTTGGAAAAATCCTCACTCCGGAGCCAAGCATGATTCAGGAACATTACTGGAGAATTAAACTGAACCTTTCCTTTAATGAAACCTGGTTTGTTAAACGGAGATTTAATTAGTATAACATGAACAGAAAAATAGGATTTTTTGCTTTCGGACTGTTAATCAGTTCAGCCATAATGGCTCAAAAAGGGGTTGAAGATGGATCCATGTACGGACATGGCGAGGATAGTATTCGTTGTTTACAGAACCTAAGTTTATACCAACCCTATGCAAAACAAGGAGATTACGCCAGTGCCCTGGAGTTTTGGGAAATTGTGTACGCCGAATGTCCTGCTTCCAGGTTGGGTATCTATATTGACGGCGCCAAAATTAAAGCCTGGCAATGGAACAAAGAAACGGATTTGGACAAAAAAGCTCAGATTTTTGAAGAGCTGATGGCCGTATACGATCAAAGAATCAAATACTTCGGCGATCACAACCGATATCCCACACCCTGGATACTCGGAAAAAAGGCACTGGATTACATACAGTTCAATCCCAAAGGGGACATGAAACAGCCTTACGAGTGGCTGAAAGCGGCTATTTATGATTCTCCCACAGCTAATTTTGAACCGGCTTACGCTACCGCTTTCATCTCTGTATCCAGAGCTTTGTTAAAGGATGATGCTCATAAAGAAAATTTCTTTAACGATTATCTTAAAACAACTGAACGACTGGATGAAAAACTGACCATAACACCTGCCGGCCCCAACAATGAGAGGATTGTCGGAATCAAGAATGGTGTGGATGTGCTCTTTTCAAATTCCGGAGCAGCCGATTGCGAAACCCTGACTACTCTGTTTGCCGAACGTATTGAGCAAAACAAAGACAATCAGGATTTTTTGGACAACATAATTTCTTTATTCAAGAGAGTTAAATGTACAGATACAGATACTTATTTTTTGGCTTCGGAATACAGACATGCCGTTAATCCTACATCTGAATCGGCAGAAGGTTGTGCCTATCAATCTATTAAAAAGGAAGACTACAAAAAAGCTTCAGAATACTTGAAGGAGGCCATTGAATTAGAGACAAACGAAGACAAAAAAGCCGATTATGCTTATTTGGCTGCTTCAGCTTTGTTTGCCGACAAGAGTTACGTAGATGCCCGCACCATGGCTCTGCAGGCTGCTGATTACAAAAAAAACTTTGGAGCACCTTATGTGCTGATTGCCAAAATGTATGCGAACAGTGTTGAACATTTTGATGATCCTGTAATCAAAAGAACAGTTTACTGGGCAGCAGTGGACAAACTTCAAAAAGCCAAAACGGTTGATCCGAGCGTAAGTGAAGAAGTCAATGATTTGATATCTAAATATAAAGAACAGTATCCCGACACAGAAGATATCTTTATGCATCCTGATATCAATGTTGGAAAAACTTTCAGAATAGGGGGCTGGATACAGGAAAGTACCGTTGCCCGCAACAAATAAAAATGCTTTTTAAAAAAATATCCGGGAAATACAACAGTATAACAGTTGCAATCTTTGTAACTGTTATACTGTTTTTACCCCTTTCCTGCAAAAGGGAAAAAACAGATATTTTACCCAATTTCGGTTCCAGAGATTCTGTTCCCGGTATGAGGGCCGATTCCATAGTAACCCTGATTTCTGATTCTGGCCGTATCCGCTACAAAGTAATTACTGCCTCTTGGTTAATTTATGATCAGGCTCCTGATCCTTACTGGTTTTTCCCCGAAAAAATCTATTTCGAACGTTTTGATGACAGTATGCGTATTGAATCCATAGTCAAAAGTGACACAGCTCGCTATTTTACTAAACGGAAACTCTGGGAACTCAAAAACAATGTACAGGTGATGAATTTAGCCGGCGAAAAATTTGAAACCCCTTTGTTGTATTGGGATCAGAATCAACACAGAATTTATTCAGATTCTTCCATTCGTATCGAACAAGAGGGTTGGATTTCCACAGGCCAGGGATTTGAATCTAATGAATCTCTGACCATATACAGCATTCTCAACTCAAAAGGTGATTTTCCGCTGGATCCCGAAGAAGAAAATACGGACAATTGATTTTGATTTTTGCGCTCTCATTAATTGGCTTACCTGCGTGTTATTTCATAATCTTTTATGCATTTGCGGGATTTTTCGATACTGCTGCAGATGAGGCAAAGTCGAATAGCTTAAAAAACATAATTATAACCTATAAATAGTATATGGCAACCTTACAAAAAATCAGAAGTCAGGCCGTCCTTTTGTTAATCGTGGTCGGTGTTGCATTATTTGCGTTTATTATCGGAGACTTTTTAACTTCCGGTTCTTCCATTATGAGGCAATCTCAGGAAACTATTGCCGAGATTGATGGCGATCCCCTCAATTACAAGGAATACGATGCCCGTATTCTGGAGATGGAAGAAGTGTATAAAATGCAAACCGGACAAAATAACCTTCAGGCAGATATTATGCATCAAATTCGGGAATCGGTTTTCGAAACCATCGTTCGTGAACGTCTTTTGGACGAGCAGGCCGAAAGATTGGGCGTAAGTGTCACTGCAAGTGAACTTTACGATATGGTCAACGGGCAGAATGTACACTATATGGTACAACAAATGCCTTTCTTTCAGAATCCCGAAACCCAGCGTTTTGACCGTGGTATGATGATGAATTTCCTCAGAACCATTCAACAGGAAGATTTATCCATGTATTCTGCCCAGGCTCAGGAGCAAATCAAACAAATGAAAAATTACTGGTTATTTTGGGAAAACAACCTCAAATATGTTCGCCTGGACGAAAAAATGGCTAATTTAATAACCAAAGCGGTAGGAGCAAACAGCCTGGATGCCAAAGATGAATTTGAAGCCGGCCGTCGTTCTGTCGATTTTGAATATGCCTCTAAATCTTACGCGAGTGTTCCCGATTCCAGCTTTAAAGTATCTGTCAAAGAGCTCAGTCGTAGCTACGAAGAACAAAAGGAGCGATTTATACAGGAGCCTTATCGCTCTGCCGCTTATGTAGTGGTTGATATACTCCCCAGCCAGGAGGACAACGAAGCCATTAAAACCAGGATAGAAAAACTGGCCACGGAATTTGCAACGGCGGAAAACATCGCTGCAACCGTTAATTCCGAATCGGATATTCCTTACATGGATTGTTTTATTGCTAACAGTCAATTCTCGGGAGATCTGAACGACTTTGTCCGAAATGCTTCTATTGGCGATGTGAAAGGCCCTTATTATCAAGACAATGCCTGGATTATGTTACGAATGATAGACAAAATCAACAGGGCTGATTCCGTAAAAGCCCGGCAGATTTTTATAAGCAATGCCAACGATCGCAAGGCTGCAGAACAATTAGCCGACAGTTTGTTGAATGTCTTAGCTGAAGGAGAAGACTTCGCTGCTTTGGCCGGACAGTATTCTCAGGATCAGACTGCCAACGACGGAGGAGAAATGGGCTGGTTCCGCGAAGTTGATGCTTATAGCGGTATAGGTCCGGAGTTTGCCGAAGCTTGCTTTGCAGCTTCCAAAAACCAATTATTATCCGTACGTTCAAAATTTGGCTGGCATGTAGTGCAGGTGCAAGACAAAACCAAGGCAGTTGAAAAATCTAAACTTGCTCAACTATACTTTTCGGTTACTCCCAGTTCTAAAACTTATAGTGCAGAATACAACAAACTCAGTAAAATCCTGGCTGAAAACAACAAAGCCGAAGAATTTCTGAATGCTGCCAGAGATGCCGGCTATCAGGTTTCCAGTGCTGCAGTGGTAAAAAGCTCAGACAACACCATCGGAAATGTGCCCGAAATGCGTCAGGCTGTCCGTTTTGTGTACAACAATAAATTAGGAGATGTATCAACGGTATTGGAAAACAGCAACAATCAGTTTGTGGTGGTCGCTGTCACCGGAGTTCACGACAACGAGTATTTAAGCCTGGATGAGGTTCGCGATGAATTAAGCCGAGAAATTATCAACGAAAAGAAGGCCGCTTCCATCATTGCCTCCCTGCAGATAAACGAAAATACCGGCTTGTCAGAACTGGCCGGGGCCAATGCCATGCAAACCGATACAGTACATCTGGTAAACTTCTCTATGCGCAGAATTACCGGTCTGGGTGAAGAGCCCGCTTTGCTGGCTGCAGTTATGAATGCTCCCAAAGGGGAATTGTCACAACCTGTTGCCGGTAAAAACGCGGTCTATGTATTCAGAGTTCTTAGTCAGGTAGAGCCCGAAATTGAATTTGATGCGGCTGCAGAGAAAAGAAATCTGGATATGAACAACAACTATCGCCTGACTTATCAGGCCTACGAAGCCTTACGTGCAGCCAAAGAGGTCGAAGACAACCGGATACGTTTTTATTGATCTTATACAAACATAACTTAAGAAAGGCTGTCTCCAGAGGCAGCCTTTTTTTACCGTCATGGAAAAATATATAATACTCGGAAAATCTTTTGAAGAACTGAAAACCTGGACACTGGATCAGGATTTACCTTCGTTTACTGCTACTCAGTTGTTTGAATGGATCTACCGTAAATCTGCTAAAAGTTTTGACGAAATGACCAACATCTCGCTTCAAAACAGAGAACTCTTAAAAGAAAAAGCTGAATTAGGATTATATTCGCCCATACAAAAAAGCACTTCGCAAGACGGCACAGTCAAATATCTTTTTTCAAGCAGTGGGGGTTATGGAGTAGAAGCAGTTTTTATTCCCGAAGATTATCGTTCCACACTTTGTGTTTCATCGCAGGCAGGATGTAAAATGCATTGTACTTTTTGTATGACAGGACGTATGGGTTTCAAGGCTCAATTGTCGGCTGCCGAAATTCTCAATCAGGTTTTGTCTCTGCCCGAAAGTGCCTCTTTGAGTAATATTGTCTTCATGGGAATGGGAGAGCCGGCGGACAATGTCGATGCCGTCATTCAAAGCCTTAATTTGCTGACTTCAGCCAGGGCTATGGCCTGGAGCCCCAAGAGGATAACAGTTTCCAGTATTGGCGTAATACCCGGGCTTAAGCGTCTGTTGGAAGAAACACAATGCCACATAGCCATCAGCCTGCACTCAGCTGATACCGCTCAACGCCTGGCCTGGATGCCGGCAGAAAAATCCTGGCCCCTGCTTTCTACTTTAGAAATGCTAAAGACTTACGATTTCAGCAAACAACGTCGCCTATCCTTTGAATACATAATGTTCAAAAACCAAAACGATCGCATCCAAGATGCCAGGGCATTGCTTCGTTTGTTGAACGGACTCCGGTGTCGGCTCAATTTGATTCGTTTTCATGCTTTCTCCGACTGCGAACTCAGAGGATCGGAGGAAGAACAGATACAAGCCTTTGCCGCTTTCCTCAATAACAAGGGTCTGAATACTACTATAAGGCAATCCAGAGGAGAAGATGTGGAGGCTGCCTGCGGTATGCTCTCCAGCATGTACAAATCCACCTAAAAATCTGTGCTTTATGTTTTAATGACAAAAAGTCAGATTCTTCCTAAAAAATCTGGAAAATGTACTGGAATACCACAAAACTATGCTATTTTTGTCATTCAATGCAATAAATCCAGATAGACATGAACAGATCTGCCCGAATTTCCTTTAAAACAGGCCGGCTCATTCTTTTGACGACCTTGATTCTTTTTGTTTCCTGCAAGGATACAACTATACGCAATCCATTGGCTCCCTCTGCGGTAGGTACACCCTGGGAAGTGCTGGTTGTCTTGGATAAAGATTATTGGAATACGGCTGCAGGAGAAAGCATCTTCTCTTTGTTGGATGAAGATGTTCCCGGTTTGCCTCAGCCTGAACCCCGTTTTGTGATTTCACGTTGCGATGACGATGAGTTTACAGGTATTTTAAAACCCGTGCGCAACATTATCCAGATTGAAATTTCCAACAAATACATTGAGCCCAAATTGCATTTTTCTCAGGACCAATGGGCCAGTAATCAATATGTGCTGAAAATTGTAGCACCCGACGAGGAATTATTCGTGTTCTTTATCGAAAAGAATGCCGAGATGATTACCGGCTATTTTGAACTGGCAGAAAGAGAGCGTGCTTTGCAGTATATTCGTAAATCTCACAACCGCCAGTTTAGTGAAAAAATCTACCAGCAATTTGGTTTTAAAGTCTTAGTGCCCGGTTTTATGAAACTTAGCAAAGAGGCCGAGAACTTTTTCTGGGCTTCGAACTACCAAAACAAAAAACGCCAGGATATGGTGGTCTATACCTATCCTTATACGGACAAAAATACTTTTACACCAGAATACCTGAACGCCAAAAGAGATTCGGTAATGAAGAAAAATATCCCCGGTGGACCTGCAGGATCTTACATGAGTACTCAAACGATTGACCCACCGGTATTTACTTCTTTAAACATAAAAGGTAAATATGCAGCCGAAATTCGTGGTTTATGGGAAATAAAAGGCGATATGATGGGTGGTCCCTTTGTCAGCCTGACCCGCCTTGACGAAGTAAATCAGAGAGTAGTGACTGTAGAGGTATTTGTCTATGCTCCCGAAGAAAACAAACGAAACATACTACGCCACAACGAAGCCGCTTTGTACTCGCTGGAATTGCCGGGAGAATTTGAAATTGAATCAGAAGAGCAAAATAAAAAATAATAAATGGAAAGTAAAAAATTGAAAATTGGCATCAGTCAGGGAGACATAAATAGCATATCTTACGAAGTTATCCTCAAGACCTTGTCGGAGCCTAAGGTGTACGAACCTCATGCCGTGATTCTATATGGTTCAGCCAAGGTGGCTGCCTATTACAAAAAGGCACTTAACATAAATCAGTTAAATATAAATGTAGTCAATTCCGCCCGTGAAGCGGAATTCGGAGCCATCAACCTGATTAATTGCACTGACGACGATGTAAAAGTTGAATTCGGAAAGTCTACCCCCATAGCCGGCAAGGCTTCTTTTCAAGCTCTGGAAGCCGCTACGTCTGATATGAAAGCCGGCTTGATTGATGTGCTGGTTACGGGCCCTATCAATAAAAAGAATATTCAATCCTCTAGCTTTCAGTTCCCCGGCCATACGGAATACCTGGAACAGGTTTTTGGAGAGGGAGACAAGGCCTTGATGCTTATGGTAAGCGATATTATGCGCGTAGCTGTGGCCACCGGCCATATAGCCTTGTCCGAAGTATCCGCGGCTCTTTCGGTTCCACTGTTATTGCAAAAAATCAAGTCTCTTGATCAATCGCTCCAAAAAGACTTTGGGATAAGCAAGCCCCGCATAGCAGTACTTGCCCTGAATCCCCATGCCGGAGAAGAAGGTTTGCTGGGCAGGGAAGAAATAGAGATCATAGCTCCGGCCATTCAAAAAGCGCAGGATCAGGGATATTATTGTTTTGGCCCTATAGCTGCCGACGGTTTTTTTGGAGCAGATTATTTTAGTCAGTACGATGCCATACTGGCTATGTATCACGATCAGGGTCTTATTCCTTTTAAGGCCTTGTGCCGGGACGAAGGAGTTAATTTTTCCGCCGGTTTGCCCATAGTGCGAACATCACCGGCACATGGCACAGCTTATGCGCTGGCAGGCAACAATGAGGCTTCGGAAAGTTCTTTCAGGGCGGCTTTGTACCTGGCCTGCGATATTTTCAAGAATCGTGTTCGTTATTGCGAAAACAACAGTAATCCACTCAAGAAACAACATATTGTCCATTCGGGTGATTTGTCCGATTTACCTGTTCAAGACGAAGAATAATGGCTACAGTAGATTTATTACAAGTTAAACAGCGATTCGGTATCATCGGAAATGCCGCCGCTTTGAACCGGGCCATAGATGTGGCTGTTCAGGTGGCTGCCACCGATCTTTCTGTTTTAATTACCGGAGAAAGCGGTGTGGGTAAAGAGAGTTTTCCCCAGATTCTGCATCAATACAGCCACCGCAAACACGGTCCGTACATAGCAGTCAATTGTGGAGCTATACCCGAAGGCACTATAGATTCTGAATTATTTGGCCACGAAAAAGGTTCCTTTACCGGGGCGCTTGCCGAGCGTAAAGGTTATTTCGAAGTGGCGGACGGAGGCAGCATTTTTTTGGATGAAGTAGGGGAGTTGCCTATCCCTACCCAGGCTCGTCTGCTCAGGGTGCTGGAATCGGGCGAGTTTATCCGGGTGGGTTCTTCCAAAATTCAAAAGACCAACGTCAGAATAGTGGCTGCCACCAATATTGACGTTGGGCAGGCGGTGCAATCAGGTCGCTTCAGGGAAGATTTGTATTATCGTCTCAACACAGTGCCTATCAAAATTCCGCCTTTGCGTGAAAGAGGTGAAGATGTCATTCGCCTGTTTCGGAAATTTGCCGCCGATTTTTCCGAAAAATACCGTATGCCCCCCATACAACTCGAAGAAGAGGCCAGGCAACTTTTGCTGGCTTACCGTTGGCCGGGCAACATACGACAACTGAAAAATATAACTGAGCAAATTTCAATTATTGAACGCCAACGTGATATTTCGGCTGAGATATTAGAGAAATACCTGCCCGAAAATTCTTTCGAAAAAGCACCGGCCATTTACAGAGGCCATCATGCTTCTGCCGAGGGGGTATTTTTCAACAGCGAAAGAGAAATTCTCTACCAGGTCTTGTTCGATATGAAGAAAGATATGCGCGATTTGAAGGTATTGGTTCACGACCTGATGCAAACTGCAGGTATGGAAGAGGGATTGGCACACAACAAAGACTTAATATATCCAAGCTATATTGAAAAAGCAGCTGAACTGATCGGCAAACGAGACGACAGCTTAATGGGCAAAACTGTACATGGCAAAGATATCCCTCAGATTCAGGATGCTGACGAGTATGTGGAGGAATCGTTGTCACTGGATGAACTCGAGCGCGAAGCTATCAAAAAAGCGCTGGAACGCAACGGAGGCAAACGTAAAAATGCCGCTTCCGACCTGAACATTTCCGAAAGAACCCTGTATCGTAAAATCAAGGAATACAATCTGGACTGATTATGAAAACTCGTCTTCTTTTGCTGGTTTTGCTCTTGCTTTCAGCCTGTACCATATCCTACAAGTTTAATGCCGCATCCATCGATTACACAAGCATAAAAACTGTCTCAATAAAAGATTTTCCCAATCAGGCCGTGCTGGTGTATCCGCCTCTTTCGCAAAGGTTTTCGGAAGGCTTGAGGGATATTTATACTCAACAAACCAGGCTTAAGGTATTGAAACAGGACGGAGATCTTCGTCTGGAAGGCGAAATCACAGGCTACGAATTAAGTTCACTGGCAGCGCAGGCCGATGGTTATGCAGCTGAAACCAAGCTGACTGTTACAGTCAATGTGCGTTACGAGAATACCCAAAACGAAAAAGAGAATTTTGAGCAGCGTTTCAGTGCTTTTCAAACTTTTAGCAGTACTTCCATGCTCGATGATGTTCAGGATGCTCTTTTGGAAGAAATCATCAAAGAAATTACCGAAAGCATTTTCAACAAAACAGTAGCCAATTGGTAATATGAGTCCCGAAACACTCAGGAACTGGATAGAACACCCCGAATTGATGGATCGTCACAGTCAGAACGATCTCAGAATACTTATGCGAAACTACCCCTGTTTTGCAGGAGCTCAGGTTTTGCTGCTTAAATTGATGGAGCAGGAGAACGACTTGAATTTTTCGGAGGAATTGTTCAAAACCTCTTTGATGGTTCCCAACAGAAAGGCCTTGTATTATTTCATGAAAGAGTTGCCATATCCGCCGGAAGCTGACAACTCAACAGATCAGTCAGATTTTGGCCTGGTCGACCAATTCCTGGAAGACTATAGCGGTGACAGGGAGGAAATTAAAACCGAAATGCCCGATTATTTTCAATTGAGTGCCTACCTGCCCGGTCAAATCAGCAGCCAGAGCGAAAAACAAACGGAGCCGGATCTGATTGATAAATTCCTTGATAAACCTGCAGAACATATTCAGATAGATAAAACTGAGGAGGAACAAAGTCCGGAAACAAGCCCGGCTGATGAATATCCGGAATCCTCTTTTACCGAAACCCTGGCCAAAATCTACCTGAAACAGGGGAAATATGAAAAAGCTCTTGAAATATTCAACAAATTGTTATTGAAATATCCGGAAAAAAGTATTTACTTTGCAGACCAAATTCGATTTTTGGATAAATTGATTCATCATTTAAAAAAATAAGCAACATGTACCTGGCCATCACTATTTTAATCTTTATTGTAGCCATAGTTCTCATTCTTATCGTTCTGGTTCAAAACTCCAAAGGAGGCGGTTTGGCTTCGGGTTTTTCCTCTTCCAATCAGGTGATGGGAGTGCGTAAGACGACCGACTTTTTGGAAAAGGCAACCTGGACTCTGGTTGGCATAGTCCTTTTAGGCAGTATTCTTTCGGCAGCATTCATTGATCGCAACTATGGCAACGAAAGGCAGTCAGCTCTTAAAGAACAGGTAGAACAAGCCGTTGAAATGAATCCCAATCTGACAGCTCCGAGTTTTGAGGATGAAGAATAAGTGCCGGCTAATATAACATATATAAAAGGGGCGTCATCCTTAGGCTGGCTCCCTTTTTTGTTTATTTTTGCAGCCTGCAGATATGAAGAAGCTTGTATTTATCCTTTTAACTCTCCTTTTGTTGAACTCCTGTGGCCATCGGGGTTCCAGGCAGTCTGCGCACTTCGGTGAAAAGCCTGATTCCATTATGTCACTGCATTATGCACGTGGTTTCGAAATTGGCTATTTTGATGGCTATACCAGAGTTTTGGTGTATAATCCCTGGGCTGAGAATGAAATCATGGCCCGTTACTATCTTTACAGGGAAGACAGCAGTCTGTTACCCAAAGACGGCTACCATGTCCGTATTCCACTAAGTTCCCTGGCCATAGCTTCCTGTACTCATGTAGCTTTTTTGGATCTGCTTGATGAACTGGATTTACTCCGGGGAGTCTGCAATGCCTCCATGGTCTATAATCCCGTTTTGAGGCAGTCTATCAATGAGGGGCAAGTGGCAGATTTGGGTGATGCCTTCCGCATTAAACGCGAAATTCTCTTGCAAATACGCCCTCAGGCACTAATGGCCAGCGGCTATAATCAATACGACGAGCATTTGCAGGCCATATCCCAAGCCGGTGTTTCTATTCTTTACAACAACGAATGGATGGAGCAAAATTTGCTGGCCAGAGCAGAATGGCTGCGTTTTGTGGCTTGTTTTCTGGATAAAGACAGACTGGCCGATTCGCTTTTCAGGCAGACCGAAGCTAATTACTTGCGCTTAAAAGAATTAGCTTCTTCTGCAGCGGGTTCTGCTCCTGTGGTCATGTCGGGCGATAATTTCAGGGGCAGTTGGTATATGCCGGGAGGCCGGAGTCATCAGGCTCAACTGTTCCGGGATGCAGGAGCCTCTTATTTTTTTGAAAATGACAGCACAACCGGCAGTATTGCCCTTGGTTTTGAACAAGTTGTCCGGGATTTTAATCAAGCTGACATCTGGATAGGGGCCAGCAATGCCACCGATCTGAATGCTTTGTTGGCTATGGATGAGCGCTATGTCTGGTTCAAGTCTGTAAAAAATAAACAGGTTTATTCCTACCAGGGTCGTATGACAGCCGATGGAGCTAACGATTACTGGGAAAGTGCCGTGGTCCGTCCGGATTCATTATTGGCCGACTTTATTAAATTATTTCATCCTGAGCTTCTACCCGGGCATGAATGGATCTATATAAATCAATTGCCATGAAATCCAGGGCTACTGCATTTGTATTTTTAGTTGTTTTGCTTTTGATACTGGCTGTTGCTGATTTATATTGGGGCAGTATTGCTATTCCCTTCAGAGAAATTCTGGCGGCTTTTGATTCCGGGACCAATACAAGCGTACTTGGCGAAATAGTGTTGAATTATCGCTTGCCGAAATTACTCACTGCTATCGTGGCTGGTTCAGCTCTGTCGGTATCTGGGCTTATGATGCAAACCTTATTCCGTAACCCTCTGGCCGGGCCTGATGTCTTGGGAGTGAATGCCGGAGCCAGTTTGGGAGTGGCGTTGTTGACTATGTTTGGTTCTGCTATGGGTGGTTTTGCTTTGGGAATGGGCTCCTGGGGACTGATTGTAGCGGCAATAACAGGAGCCTTGCTGGTCTTGCTGCTGGTGCTTTTTGTCTCTGCCCGTATCCCCGATTTGGTTTCACTGCTCATAGTTGGTATGATGTTCGGCAACATTTCTGCAGCTGTAGTCAGCATGCTGCAAAGCGTAACTAATCCCGATTTGCTAAAAATCTTTGTAGTATGGACTTTTGGCAGTTTAAGTGCTGTTACCTGGTCTATGATGCCGGTTCTGGTGCTGCTGGTATTTATTGGCCTGATAATGGCTTATTTGATGCAGAAAAACATGAATGCCATGTTGTTGGGAGAACGTTACGCCCAGGGCCTTGGAATTCCGCTTAAAGCCATGAGGTTTACCATGATTCTGTCGACGGCTCTTTTAGCGGGCAGTGTTACGGCCTTTGCCGGCCCTATTGCCTTTATTGGTATAACCGTACCTCACATAGCCCGGGGCTTGTTCAAAACCTGGGATCATAAAGTCTTGCTGCCTGCCGTAATGCTTTGTGGTTCTATATTGTTGATAGCCTGCGACCTGATTGCCCTATCAGCCATCTTCAACAACAGCCTGCCTATCAATGCCGTAACTGCTCTGGTCGGCGCTCCCTTGATTATTTGGATTATATTAAAGAACAACAAGTAAGGATATACTCCTCTTTAATAAAATAATCGACGTTAAAGCCTAATTGTTCCGGGAAATAACAGGCACTAAGCCTGCCTTGCTTATTCTGAAGGAAATTTTCGGAAAAAGAATTGGAATTGTCTCCCATTACGGGGTTTTCTCCTTTAAGATAATTGTCTACCATTACGGGGTTTTCTCCTTTAAAGTAATTGTCTCCCATTATAGAGCTTTCTCCTTTAAAGTAATTGTCCTCCCTGTTTATTTCGCAGAAATCTACTCGCAAATCCTGCTTAAAATCAAGGCCGGGAATATCCAGTGCTTTGAACATAGCTTCTTTGGCACACCAATGGATGTACAATGCACATAGCTCGGCCCGGGCAGAATAAGTTTGTTTTGAGAGAACTTTGCTGAGTTTGAGTTCTTCTTCCTCGTTCATAAACCGGGATCGGATTCTAAGTATACGATCCGAGTATTCTTCCAGATCTATGCCTACAGAAGCTTGTCCACTTACAATGAATGCAGCATAATTCCTTGAATGACTTATGCTTATATACGTTTCGGGCACAGCCTTGATTATGGGCTTGCCCGAAACAGTATAAACGATGTCTGATGGATTTATTCCCATGGCCTGAGCCAATTTTCGTACGGAAACGAATTCCAGCTTTCTTTGTGCTGCTTTGAATTCCGGAACAGGAAAATCCGGCTGCTCAGTATTGTAGCCTTCCTGTTCTGTGTCCATTTTCCAGACACCATAGCGATAAGTGTCCAAATCTCCTGTATAAACCAGGCTCATGCCAAAAAGTTCAATTAAAACGGAAGATCGTCTGCATCGTCGGCCGGAGTGTTTTGCTCTGATTCAACACGGGGAGCTGATTCCTGTATTGGATTTGCAGCTCCGGGATCAGGCGATCCGCTGTCTGTCTGAGCAGGGCGGTTGTCCTCAGCCTGATTTTGCTGACGACGTCCCAGCAGTTCGATATTTTCGGCTACGACTTCTGTAGTGTAACGGGTCTGGCCGTTTTTGTCTTCCCAGGTACGATAGGTGATTTTACCCTCCACATAAAGCTGAGAACCTTTGTGAATGTATTTTTCGGCCAGTTCGGCCAAGCCTCTCCAGGCCACAACGTTGTGCCATTCTGCCCTTTCGGGAACCACCGTCCCGTTGGCCAGTGTGTAACCTCTTTCCGTAGTAGCCAGTGAAAATCTGGCCACCGAGACACCATTATCCAGATAACGGACATCGGGATCTTTACCGACATTGCCCAGAAGAATAATCTTGTTAATTGACATAATTGTTAGATTTTAAGTGTGTTTTACATTTTCATTTCTTGAACGAATTTTCAATTCGAGTCCAAAAATAACAGTAAAATGCGGTAAAAACAAATGAAAAATTATTATTAAACTAATATTAACGAATAATCCTGTTGGAATTAAAATCAAGTTCATTTAGATGATTTTCAAGGTAAATTTCAGTAAGTCGTGATACCGCCAGTTTATCAATATTGCGTAATTCAAGTTTGGTCCACTCAGGAGGCAGAGTCTTAAGATCTTCAGGAATCAGCACCGTGAAGAAACGGGCTTGAATATGCTGATGAGACAAGATATGATTAAAATTGTGTACTGAGCTGAGTGAAGCCTTATTATTCAAATAATCAGCAGATTCAGATCCATCAGACAGCAACTCTGTCCGGTCAGAGTGTTCAGACCTGTTAGAAAGAAGTTCGGGCAGAGTTGTCATCATTGCCGGCCATTCAAGCAGTGCTGTGGTTTCGAACAAAGGAAATTCCCAGAGATTTTGCCAAATATCTTTGTTTTTGCGCTGTTGCAACCAGGTATGGCGGCCGTCGCTCAGGCAGAGATAGTTGAAGCAACGTTTCTTTCGGATGAGGGAAGGTTTGCGTACAGGCCTTTTATCTACCAGCCCCAGAGAACTGGCAAGACAAAGTTCCCTAAGCGGACAATTTATGCAATCGGGCTGTCCGGGTTTGCACTGCAAGGCACCAAATTCCATCATGGCCTGATTGTGTCGGGCCGGATTCTCTTTGTCGAGCAAAGCCCAGGCAAGTTCATTGAACAGAGTTTCTGCCTGGCTGCTGTAAATGGCCAGATCAACATTAAAAATTCTGGACAGAACACGAATTACATTCCCGTCTACTACCGGATAAGCCTGATCGTAGGAAAAAGAAGCAATGGCTGCCGCCGTATACGGGCCAATGCCTTTTAATCGGAGCAGAGATTTGTAATCCCCGGGAAAGACTCCTTTGTGTACAGAGACTATTTCGGAGGCTGTTTTGTACATGTTGCGGGCACGGCTATAATAACCCAGTCCCTGCCAAAGTTTTAGCACTTCGTCTTCTCCGGCTCGTGCCAGCGAAAAAACATCAGGATAGCTCGAGATGAATCGAAGGTAATAAGAAAGTCCTTGATCTACACGGGTTTGCTGCAGTATTATTTCTGATAGCCAAATTTTGTAAGGATCACGGGTCTGGCGCCAGGGCAAATCCCTTTTATGTTGTTCGTACCAGTCGGCTATGATCAGGCTGATACGTTTTTCGTTTTGTTCAGTATTCATGCTGCAAAGTAAAGAAAAAGCCTGATTATTGGACATAAATCAGCAATAATCAACTCAAAGTGTAAAGAAAACCAAAGTCAGTCCAAAAAATCTTTCTATTGGAAAAGAAAATAGAGATTTTTTTTTTGAAAGATTTTTTTTGTAGAATATAAAGCTATATATTTGCAAGCCAAAAATATAGGAAACTCACGATTTATTCATTGTATAATTTTTAATCCTTATCAAAATGACAAAAGCTGATATCGTTAACGAAATTGCAAAAAGGACCGGCGCAGAAAAGGCTGTTGTTCTTTCAAGCGTTGAAACATTTATGGAAGTAGTCAAGGAATCCCTTGTAAGTGGTGAAAATGTTTATTTGAGAGGCTTTGGCAGCTTTATTATCAAGAAAAGAGCCGAAAAGACAGCCAGAAACATCTCAAAAAATACTACCATCATCATCCCTGCTCACAATATCCCTTCTTTTAAGCCGGCCAAGTCTTTCCTGAGTGAGGTAAAAGAGAAGTAATTTACACTTAAATAAATATATACACCAATGCCTAGCGGAAAAAAAAGAAAAGGACACAAAATGTCCACTCATAAGCGTAAAAAAAGATTGAGAAAAAACAGACATAAGAAGAAATGATTTTCTGAATCTGAATTAACAAAGAGAACAAACTTCAAGCTGCATTCAGTCTTCAAGTTTGTTCTTCTTTTAAATGGCCGGAGTTTAGAATCATCTTCCTTAGATTCCGGTTGTAGGTTTAACAACTAATTATTCTCATAGTAAATAACAAACAAGTGGTAACAGAACTAGTAGTAGATGTTCAATCCAAAGAGATTTCCTATGCTATTATCGAAGATAAAAGTTTAGTAGAGTTTCAGCAGGAAAGCGTGAATCTTTCTTTCTCGGTGGGGGACATTTTTTTGGGCCGTGTGCATAAAGTAATGCCCGGGCTCAATGCTGCTTTTGTAGATGTGGGCTATGAGAAGGATGCATTCTTACATTATTTGGATCTGGGGCCTCAGTTTAATTCACTGAATTCCTTTACCAAACAACAACTTTCGAACAAGAAAAAACAACTCACTTTAAGTAAGTTCAATTTATTACCAGAAATTCCCAAGGACGGACAAATTGCCGAAATATTAAGCCCTGGTCAGGAAATACCGGTTCAGATTGCCAAAGAACCTATTTCGACCAAAGGCCCCAGGCTGACCTCCGAGATTTCGATCGCCGGGCGATTTTTGATTCTGATGCCTTTTTCAGACAAAATATCCATTTCGACAAAGATTAAATCACCCGAAGAAAGATTTCGACTTAAACAATTGCTACAGAGCATAACACCGAAAAATTTCGGAGTGATAGTTCGTACTGTGGCAGAAAACAAAAAAGTAGCAGAACTGGATGCTGAGTTGAAATTATTATTGAAACGTTGGGACGATATTGTACTTAAGCTGCAAAACAAAAGTAAGGCACCTCAATTAATTTTCGAAGAAACCAGCCGTTCGGTGGTAATACTGCGTGACATTCTCAACGCTTCCTTTGAAAATATTTATGTCAATTCCCACGAGGTTTACGAAGAAATAAAAAACTACGTCAAGCTTATTATGCCCGAAAAGGCTGATATAGTCAGTGAATACAAACGCAAGACCCCAATATTTGATTTTTTTGGTATTACCAGGCAAATAAAATCTGGTTTCGGACGAATTGTATCCATCAAAAGCGGTGCTTACCTGATTATTGAGCATACCGAGGCTTTACATGTCATTGACGTAAACAGCGGAAATCGTTCCAGAACCAACAAAGGCCAGGAAGCCAATGCTTTCGAAGTGAATACTGCTGCAGCCGATGAAATTGCCCGTCAACTTCGTTTGAGAGATCTGGGTGGTATCATTGTAGTGGACTTTATTGACATGCTCGAAGGCGAGAACCGCCAGAAATTGTTCGAAAGACTTAAGGACAAAATGTCCACGGACAGAGCAAAGCATAATATACTGCCTTTGAGCAAGTTTTGCCTGATGCAAATTACCCGGCAAAGGGTAAGGCCTCAAACCTTCATTCAAACATCAGAAACCTGTCCAACTTGTTTCGGTAAGGGAGAAATCAGGCCTTCCATTTTGTTCACGGAAATTTTGGAAAACAAGCTAGAGTATCTGATCCGAAAATTGAAATTAAAAAAATGCACCCTCAGAGTCCACCCCTATGTGGCAGCTTATATTGAAAAAGGAGGATTAAGCTCCTTAAAATGGAAATGGCGACGTAAATATGGTTTGGGAATCAGTGTTGTACCTTCCCAGGCTATGACTTTTCTTGAATACGCCTTTTTTGATGGTAAAAATCAGGAAATAGACATGAAAGAAGAATTGGAATTAAAATAATACCTTTTAGTCGCAAAGAAAAAAAACCGGGTTTACAGCCCGGTTTTTTATTTATAGATGCGATTTTGTGTACAAAACTTATTTGTACAATTTCTCTATACGATCGGCGTATTTTTCCTGAATGACGTTTCGTTTAATTTTGAGGGTAGGGGTCAGAATGCCATTTTGCTGATTCCACTCGTCGGCAATTAAATCGAAACGCTTGACTTGTTCGTGAGGAGCAAAAAAGGCATTGAATTTTTTGACTTCCCGCTGAAAAATCGCAATGATGTCCTGGCGTTTAACCAATTCTTCATTCTCCAGCAGCGGCATATTGTGCCGCTTGCAGAAATCCTTCAGATAACCGAAATCAGGTACAATCAAGGCAGTGGCAAATTGCTTGTTCTCGCCCAGTACCACAATGTTTTCGATAAAAGGCGATTTGCTGAACTTATCCTCAAGAAGGAAAGGATTTATGTATTTGCCAAAAGAGGTCTTAAAAATGTGTTTCAACCTGCCGGTAATAACCAATAATCCATCGGAGGTGAATTTGCCGGTGTCACCGGTGTGAAACCAACCCTCTTTATCAATGACTTCAGCCGTCAGATCGGGCGCTTTATAATAACCGAGCATTACGTTGGGTCCCCGGCATATAATTTCATTAGTTTCGGTGATTTTTACTTCTACGCAGGTAAGGGGAGGCCCTACTGTGCCTTCCTCGCGTTGATTCTTCCCTCTGCGGCTTACTGCGATTACGGGAGCCGTTTCGCTTAGTCCGTAACCTTCGAATACCGGCATGTTAATAGCGTTAAAAAAGGCAGACTGGTGCTTTTGTATAGCGGCACCTCCCGAAACAATCAAATCGAAATTACCTCCGATAGCCTGGCGCCATTTGGAATAGATCAGTTTATCGGCAATTTTATGTTGCAGATTATACCACCAACTATTTCCGCTGAGTTTATATTGGTTTGCCAGCTCAAAAGCCCAGTAATACAATCTTTTTTTTAAGCCCTTTTGGGTTTTGCCGGCCAGAAATAATTTATCGTACATTTTTTCTAGTACACGTGGCACTGCCGACATCATGGTGGGTTTAACCTCTTTGATGTTTTCGGCTATAGTGCCAATGTTTTCGGCATAGTATATGGAAATGCCACGGAAATGATATAAATAAACCAACAGGCGTTCGTAGGCATGACAAAGCGGTAAGAAGCTTAGGGCCGTTGTACTCCAGAGAGCGGGAACGTGCTGAATGTCAATAATCTGGCACATTATGTTCTTGTGACTGATCATAACCCCTTTGGGCATACCGGTACTGCCCGAAGTGTAAATAATACTGGCTAAATCATCTTCTTTTATTTCAGCTTTTCGTTTGCTGACTTCTTCGGGATTGGGATTGGCATCTCCCAAAGCACGAAAATCAGCCAGACTGACAGCGTTTTCAGCTTCATGCAGACATATAAATTCTTTGAATAAAGGATTGTCTGCTACCAGAGGTTGAAGTTTGCGTACCAATTCTTTACTGTCCACAAAGACATATTCTACATCGGCGTGTTTTAAGATATACTTGTAATCGCTTTGACTGATAGTAGGATAAATAGGAACTGTAATGGCTCCAATCTGCATAATGGCCATATCAAAAAAGTTCCATTCCGGGCAGTTGTTACTGATAACTCCAATTTTACAACCTGGTTTCACACCTTTGGCAATAAAGGCATAACTTAGGCGATTGACTTCTTTTACATAATCCTGAATGCTGTAACGAAGCCATTGGCGGTTGACCTTTCCGGCAAGGGCTACTGCCTGATCGGGAAATTTTTCCACATAGTTGTCAAGCAGATCAAATAGACGAGTAACTTCCATATATTTCCTCTTTTATTGAAAAATAATGTTTCGAAATATTCGAGCTGCAAAAATAGACATTTAAACTATGTTTACAGAAAAAAGTGGTCAAAAACGAAATAAAGGGACGATTATCGGCTGACTGGTCATGGATTTACCATTCCGAATAAGGTTTTGTTTGCAGACTGGCATTGTAATAGTTTGTATTTCCTGTGACTTCAACTCCAAGCCAGGAAGGTTTCACATAGCTTTCATCCTCGCTGCTCAGTTCCAGTTCTGCCATAATCAGCCCCTTGTTTTTGCCTTCAAACACATCCACTTCGTAACAATGTTTCCCCTGAGGTACAAAGTAGCGGGTTTTTTCTATGGCTTGATATTCGGAGAGTTTAATTAATTCCCGGGCTTCGGTAAGTTTAAGTTCGCGTTCCCATTCGTAGCGGCTCAGGCCCGAAGGCGAACCTTCGCCCTTTATGGTTAAATAGGCTTTTTCTCCGCAAATCCGGATTCGTATACTGCATTTGGGATTGATAGTCAAGTAGGCCTGTACTATAGAGACACTGCTTTGTGCAAATTCTTTGAAGGAAGTCTTTACTAAAAATTTTCGCTCGATTTCAATAGACATAATTGTATATATTTTTAACTGCCAAAATTAGAAATTTTACTTTACCTTCGTTCCTGTTTTTCAATTGGATTATTATGAAAACAAAAAACAGCTGGCTTATTATGCTCTTTTTGGTTTGGGGTCTTATGTTGGCCCAGGC